>JACQCL010000112.1 GCA_016201645.1 Candidatus Rokuibacteriota bacterium | reverse complement strand
TGCGTTCAGGAAATCCCTACGGCTCACGTCCCCCATCTTCGTCCCTCCTTTTACAGACTGGTTAGGTGGCGGCGCGAGCACTCTATGCCGTGGCCTGGAGGTTGTCAACGCGACGCGTGACCTCCCAGGCAGCCTTTAGACGCCGCGGCGCTGGTTCCCCTCAGCGGGGGATCACGATCCGGTTGAAGGTCTCGGCGTAGGCGAACCCCCTGGCCTTGCCCAGGGAAGTGGAAACCGATTGGCGGGAGAAGAACTAACCGGACTTGGCGTAGAGTTTTCGGGCGGTTCTGAGATGCGTGATAGCCTCTGACCGTTTGCCCAGCGCTTCAAAGAGGAGGCCCAGGTTATAGTGGGCCTCGGCGAAATCGGGGTCGCGCGCGATCGCCTGCCGATAGGCCTGGATCGCCTCGTCCGAGCGACCGAGATCGTCCAGCAGCACGCCGAGGTTGAAGTGGGGGATGGAGTCCTCGGGCGCGCGCTCGATCGCCGCCCGATAGTGGGCCTCGGCTTTGACGGGCTCCTTGGCCTCGTGGTAGAGCCGCCCGAGATTGACGTGGGCGTCGGACAGGGACGGGTCCAGCTCCAGGGCCTGGTGGTAGGCTCGTCGCGCCTCCTCTTTCGAGGTTGCCTCCAGCTCGGAAGCGAGATTGAACCACTGCTCCGCGGTGAGCGCGGGTGCTGACGGTTCCGGTGGCGGGAGCGGGAGGGCTACTTCCTCCGCGACAGCGTGAACGTCGAAGTTGAAGAGGAACTGCCCCGAGTCCGGCTGCCAGCGCGCGTTTCCGTCCCAGGCGATCACGCGGCGGCCATCGGCATAGATGGTGAGGCTCGAGAGCTGCTGGGCTTCCGGGAGCTGGCGTTTGAGCGAGCCCAACATCCGGCGGATCCGCTTCAGGGGGACGCGGCAATGAAGGAGACCCTTGGTGGTTTTGAGGAGGAGAAGATCCTGAAAGGTAAACTGGAACTGCCGCCCCGGACCCCGGATGGGCGAGAGAAAGCCCGCGCTCACGCAGGCGCGGATCCGTCGTTCCCGCAGATCCAGGATCTTCGCCACCTCGCGGGTGGTGAAGTGCTTCATTTCTTCGTGGCCTGAGCCTTCTTCTCCAGCTTCTCCGGCGCGGCCTCGCCGCGCTTGGCTATTTTGACGGCCGGCTTCTTTTGCATCACCCCCTGCGGGACTGGTGGAACGCGCTTCGCGAGGCTCTCCTTGAGGGCCTCCATGAGGTCGATAACCTGGGCGCGCTGGACCTGGGGACCGACCGCGGTGACTTCCTTGCCCTCGACTTTGAGGTTGACCATGTCCAGCACCCGCAGCCGGTAGTCGTCCTGATACTGCTCAGGCTTGAACTCGCCGTTGGAGAGCTCGTCGATCAGCCGGAGCGCCAGCTCCAGCTCGCCTTCCTTGATCTTGGCAGATTGGCCCTTCTCGATTTCGCCGAAGTCCCTCACCTCGTCTGCAAAATACATGGTATGCAGCATTAGCCCCTGTTGGGCCGGCCGGATGAGGACCAGGCTCTCCTTGCCGCGCATGACGAACTTGGCGAAGGCCACCCGATCGGTCTTTGCCATGGCGTCGGCCAGAAGCCGGTAGGCCTTCTCGCCACCCTTGTCGGGCCCGAGGTAGTAGGTCTTCTCGAAATAGATCGGATCCACCTGGGGGAGCGGCACGAACTCCGCGATGTCGATGATCTTGGACGCCTCTCCCTCCAGCGACTTCAGTTCCTCGTCGGTGAACCGCACATATTGCTCCTTGGTGAACTCGTAGCCCTTGACGAGGCCAGCCCGATCCACCACCTCGTTGCAGACCGGGCAGACCTGCTGCTGCTTGATCCGGTTGCCGCACTTGGCGTGGAGCAGGTTAAAGGACGCCCCGCCGGAGGCAGCGGCGGTGTAGAGCTTGATCGGGATGGAAACCAGCCCGAACGAGATCGTCCCAGAGCCGATCGAGTGCGCAGGCATGGCAACGGTCCTCCCAGCAAGAGTTTGAGGGTAAACTGAACCATACCATGAGAGACGCCGGGCTTCAAAGCGTCGGCTGGTCTCAACGGATGGGGGCTAAGGGGCGAGGAAAGGTCCAGGGCTTGTGATCGACGAGCGTGCCCCCCAACTTGACGCGTACCGGAAGAAACGCGACCCGGAGCGGACGCCGGAGCCTTTCGGGGGCCGCCGGCCGCTCGGCGGCCGCCTTTTCGTCGTCCAGAAGCACGCAGCCCGACGGCTTCACTATGATCTCCGCTTCGAGATGGACGGGGTGCTGAAGAGCTGGGCAGTCCCTAAAGGTCCGTCGGTCCGGCCCGAGGAGAAGCGCCTCGCGGTTCAGGTCGAGGACCACCCGATTGAGTATGCGGACTTCGAGGGCGTGATTCCGCCGGATAACTATGGCGCGGGCGCCGTCATCGTCTGGGATCGCGGGTGGTACCGGCCCGTCAAAGAAGGGGACCCGCTCGAGCAGCTCGCGAACGGCAAGCTCGAAGTCGATCTCTTCGGCTACAAGCTGCGCGGACGGTGGACGCTCGCCCGGATGTCCGGGAAGGAGAAGGAGTGGCCACTCCTGAAGAAGGCCGCCGCGGCCGTCGCCCAGGAGGAGCTGCC
>JACQCL010000104.1 GCA_016201645.1 Candidatus Rokuibacteriota bacterium | reverse complement strand
TTCCCCTCGCTTGTGCGTTCGCGCATCATCGGCTACATCTGGGACACGACCGCCCCCGAGGGGACTATCGTCGGGAGCGAGAAGACCTCCCTCATCACCTACGTCGTGGTGCGGTCCGGGAGCAAGGACCTCAACCGCTGGGTCACGGAATCGCGCAACGTCTACGAGGACTACAAGCGCATCTACAAGGAGGAACCGGGGAAACTCGAGGACGTCTCCATCGCCATCGACTCTGACGACACGAACTCGAGCGCCGAGTCGTACATGGGCACGATCCTCTTTCGCAAGCCATGAACATCGTGAGGGGGCATGACGCGCATCCGGGACTCTGGGGCTGAACGGTTCGTCAAGGAGCTGGCCCAGGAGAACGAGGCGTTCTGGGCGCATCACGACGCTCGCCTGGATCCGGACGCGCCCCGCGACGTCCTCCTCTCCCAGATTCGCTACCGGATGCGCCAGGGCGTGTACAACGAGCTCCGCTCGGTGGAGCTCATCGCGGCCTGGATCCCGTGGGTCCCGGAACGCGAGATCAGGGACCTGCTCCCCCGCCAGCTCGAGGACGAACAGCGGCACTACCAGCTCCTGCGGCGGCGCCTCAAGGACCTGGGCGAAGATCCGGACGCGTACGAGCCGCTCCCCGAGTGGGAGGCTCTCTTCGACTGGCTCGTCGCCTGCCGGAAGCGCCCGACCGTAGAAAAACTCGCCATGTTCCAGTTCGCGGGCGAAACCCAGTCGTGCGAAGGGTTCGAGACCCTGATCCGCCTCGCCGCCGACTTGGACCCTGAGACCGCCGAGCTCTACCGCACGCAGATCCTCCCGGACGAATATCGGCACGCCGCCATCGGCCGTCAGGCGCTCTTGCTGCTGGCGGAAAGTCCCGAGCGGCAGCGGCAGGCCCGCGAGGCGTGCCGCGAGATGAACCTCAAGGTCTTCCAGGCCTACCAGGCGCACCGCGCCCGGGCCGACCGCGGCAGCTGAGAAACCTTCTCACCACGGAGACGCGGCGATGAAGGAGTTCGGCGCGACTATCCTGAGGGTCCTCCTGGGGGTCATCTACGTGATGCACGCCTACCTCTCGCTCGTCGTGTTCACGCCGGCCGGCGTGGCGAGTCTGATGGGGAAGACCATGGGGCTGCCGGCGCCGCTGCTCATGGCCTGGCTCCTCATCCTGGTTCACGCCCTGGGCGGCGTCATGCTGATCCTGGGTCTCTGGACCCGGTGGGCCGCGGCGGCGAATGCCCTGCTCATGCTGGGGGCCCTGGTCAAGGTCCACCTCCACCAGGGCTTCTTCATGAAAGCGGTCATCGCGGACGCGGCGGCGGGCCGGGCTGACGTGGCGGGTTACGAGTACGTCCTCGTGCTCCTCGGAGCGACCGTGGCCCAGGTCTTTCTCGGCTCGGGCGCCTGGGCGCTCACGCGCTTCAGGTAACAGGGGTCTGGTTCAGGACGTGGAGCACCGAGCGGTCCCCGCGCCACTCGAGCAGGGAGAGGGCGGCATAGTCCTGGCCGAAAGCCAGGAGGCGATCGAGCGGTAGGTCCAGGGCGCGGCAGAGAATCGCGCGATTGGTGCCTCCGTGGGCGACGACGGCCACCCGGTCGCCCGCATGGGTCTTCGCGATCCGCTCGAACGCGGGCCACACCCGCGCCACAAGGTCAGGGACGCTCTCACCCTCGGGGAACGGAAAGTCCCCCACGCGCGCCATCCAGTCCCTGAACGCGTCGGGTTCGTGCGCGTGGATTTCATCCGCGGTGAGCCCTTCCCATCGCCCCATCGCCATCTCCCTCAGATCGGGAACGATGCGGGGCGTGAGCCTGTGAGGCCGAGCGATGATCTCGGCGCTCCGCCGGGAGCGGTCCAGGTCGCTGGCGTAAACCGCAGCGAGCGGAACGCCGGCGAGGCGCGCGGCCAGGCGCTCCATCTCCGCCTCCCCCAGCGGGGACAGCGGCACGTCCAGATGGCCGACGAACCGCCGCGTCTCGGCCCCCGCCACGCTGCCGTGGCGAACTAGATAAATCCACGTGGAAGCCATCAGGAGAGCCCGAGGTGGTGGAGCGACGCGAAGGCCAGGAGAACGCCGAGCTCTGCGACCTCAACCCCGGCGCCCAGACCATCGCCGCTGAGCCCACCGAGCTTGACCGAAAAGAATCGGGCCAATGCCCACGACACGCTGAGTCCGCTCCCCGCGGCCACGAGCCCCCAGGGCCAGCGGATCACCCCACTCGCCACCGCGACCAGGACCCCACCGACCACCAGGGCCCGCGACGTCACGCGTTCCATGAACGCCGCGCCGGAGCCGCGGCCGGGAGTGGCGGGCTCACAGGTGCGGGCCAGGAGGAGCGGCATCACCCGGCCGACCGCCGGGGCGAGCAAGAGAGCCTGGGCGCGGAGCGACGAGGGCAGGCCGGCCAGCGCCACCAGGGCCAGCAGAAGCAGAAGGATGAGACCGAGGGCGCCGAACACCCCGATGCGACTGTCCCTCATGATGGCCAATCGCTCCGCGGAATTCTTTCCCGTGAGCCCGTCAAGGCTGTCGGCTAGCCCGTCCAAGTGGATCCCGCCGGTCAGAAGCTTCCAGCTCAGCACAACGAGCAGCGCCGACACGGTCGGCGGAAAGATGAGGGAGAGCAACCGGTCCACAAGCGTGAGCACTACGCCCAGGGCGAGCCCGATCAGCGGGAACCATCCCGCCGCCCGTCCCAGGTTTTCCGGTCCCTCGACGGCCGGACCGGGAACAGGGACAATCGTGAGAAACCGGATGGCGGTGATCAGCCCGCGAATGGCAAACCCACGCGGCCGCGGCGCCCCCAGGCTTCCCACGCCGCCAGGGCGGCGCTGAGACTCTGGGTGAGGACCAGGCCCACCACCCAGAGAACAGACAGCGCTCCGCTCCGGAAGCCTCCCCGGAGGACCGCCGGCCCGTGGTCCAGGACGGCACCCGCCACCCAGATCAGCCCGATCCAGAAGCTCAGGACGAAGCCGGACCGCTTGCCGAGCGCAATCAGGACGAGCCCGAGGGACTGAAGCGCTAGGTACCCGCCCAAGAGGAAGCTGGCGCTCGCCGTGGAGAGCCCGGCCCGCCGCGTGATCTCCTCCGCAAAGTCTTCCACGACGTGGGGAACGATGAAAAGCAGGCTCGCGAGGGAAACCGCGATCAGCCAGATGCCCAGCCAGTCCCGCTTCATTTCCACCTCGGAGGGGGGCTCCACCCCCCTTCCGAACCTCCCCCCGAGGTTGCGCGGGCAAAGCCCGCGCTCGAGGCGGCCCCGTTCGCCGTGGCGAGAACCGAGCAGCCCAAGGCCCGAGGGAGGAGCCGACCGACGCTGATCAATGGCCGAAGGCCGTCCATTGCGGGCACCCGCGGAGCGGATCGTGCGACGGTGGGCGGCACGGCTCGCTACACAGGATAGACGCCATTGCGCCGGGCGGGAAACTCGTGGAGCTTCGTCTCCGCAAACTGAAGACGCTTGATGAGCTCCGATCTCAGGAGCGAACCGGGCACGATGTCGTCCACGAGCATTTCCGAGGCGAGCTTCCCGATGTCAATGTCGGCCTGGTACTCCTCGCGCTTCTTCCGGACGAACGCCTCCCGTTCGCCCTCCGGCAGCTCCATGATCTTGTTGTAGTAGACGGCGTTGACCGCGGGCTCCGGCCCCATGATCGCGATCTGCCCCTGCGGCAGCGCGAGCGCCGCGTCGGGCTCGTAGGCAGGGCCGCACATGGCGTAGAGCCCCGCGCCGTAGCACTTGCGCACGATCACGGTGATCTTCGGCACCGTCGCCTGGGCGGTGGCAAAGATCATCTTGGCGCCGTGGCGGATGATCCCGGCCCGCTCCACCTTGGATCCCACCATGAAGCCCGAGATGTCGGCGAGATAGACGAGCGGGATGTTGAAGGCGTTGCAGAGCCAGATGAACCGCGCCGCCTTGTCGGCGGAGTCCACGAACAGGACGCCCCCCTTGACCTTCGGCTGGTTGGCGACGACGCCGACCGGCCGGCCCGCGAGGCGCGCGAACCCGACGATGATCTCGGGGGCGAAGAGCCGCTTGATCTCGAACCAGGAGCCGGCATCAATGATCCGGTCGATCACCTCGTACATGTCGAAGTACTTCCGCTGGTCGTAGGGGACGATCTCTTCGATCGGGCGGCCGGGCTTGGGCTCGACCGCCTCGGTCACGGCCGGCCGCTCCTTGAAATTCTGCGGCATGTAGGAGAGGTAGCGCTTCGCCGTTTCGATGGCCTCCTCGTCCGAGGCGACGAGCACGTCCCCGCAGCCGGACACCGTGCAGTGCATCCGGGCGCCGCCCAGCTCCTCCTGCGTCGTCTTCTCCCCGATGGCCATCTCCACCATCCGCGGCGAGCCGACGTAGAGCGAGGCTTTGCCGTCCACCATGATCACCACGTCGGTGAGGGCGGGCAGGTAGGCCGAACCCGCCGGAGACGGGCCGAAGAGGATGCACGCCTGAGGCACGACGCCGGAGAGCTGGACTTCGTTGTAGAAGATACGACCGGCGTGAAAGCGGCCCGGGAAGATCTTGATCTGCTCCGAGATCCGCGCCCCGGCCGCGTCCACCAGGTACAGGAGAGGAATCTGGAGCCGCAGGGCCTTTTCCTGGATCCGGATGATCTTCTGGACCGTCTTCTCTCCCCACGACCCTGCCTTCACCGTGTAGTCGTTGGCCATGATGGCCACGGTGCGCCCGCCGACTCGCCCGATGCCGGTCACCACCCCGTCGGCCGGCGTCTCGGGCTCCTGGCTCCGGGCAAACATCCAATCCTCCTCGAACTCGCTCCCGGGATCGAGGAGGATCTTGAGGCGGTCGCGGACGAAGAGCTTCCCCTCTTCCTTGAGCTTGTCCCGGTATTTGACGTGCCCCTGCTCGATGCGGGCCCGCTCCTCGAAGTACCGTTCCTCAGTCATCAGGCGCCCCTTAGTCGCCGGAGACGATGATGAGGTGGAGGACGCCCTGTCCGTGGCGAGGCCCCACGATCGAAAACGGCTTCCCCGGGGGCATGTCCGCGGTCACCGACACCTCCGAGGTTCCCTGATTCAGGATCTTGAAGCTCATCCGAGCGACTGGCCCGCGGAAACCGCCCGGAAGGATCTCCAGCTCCCGGCCGCCCGGCAGGGGGAAGCGTTGCGCTTGTCCCACCGGGATCTTGGCTCGAATCTGATCGAGCTCCTCGTACTGTCGGTTGGGGAACTGCCGCTGGAACTTCTGCATGTACGGATCGGCAAGCTGCCCGCCCGTGGCCGGCGTGGACGGCCCCTGCCGCGTCTGGAGCAGCACGCGCACCGACACGCTCACCGCCTGCTGGGCCCACGCGGCGACCGGCGCCATCCCGAGACAGAGGATCAGCACCAACCCCAGCAGCGGACCCAGGAGGGTCCGAAGGCGCTTGCGAGCGTTGTGGAGCCTCGACATGACGGTTCCAATGGGAACGCGCAGCACCTCGGCGATCTCCCGGTACGTGAGCCCCTCGATATCACTCAGCATGATAATCGTTCGGTGGTGGAGCGGCAAGGAATCCAACGCCCGCCTGATGAGCTCCCGCTCCTCCCCCCGCGTTGCCAGGAAGTCCGGACCCGCGCCGGGATCGCGCAGGGTTCGCTCCCATTCCTCCTCTGAGACCGGCTCGCCGCCCAAGGCGCGAGCCCGCGCCGCCCGTTGGCGCTGCCGGTCCGTGGCGAGGTTCACCACGATCCGGAACATCCAGGTGTAGAAGGCAGACTGCCCGCGAAAGGTGGGAAGGGACTGATAGACCCGGATGAAAGCCTCCTGCGCCACGTCCCACGCCTCTTCGCGGTCCCGGAGGATCTGATACGCGAGCCGCCAGACCCGCTGC
>JACQCL010000011.1 GCA_016201645.1 Candidatus Rokuibacteriota bacterium | reverse complement strand
CCTCCGGTTCTTCTTCAGCGACGGCCTGGCCCCGCGCCGCGGCGCGGGCTTCCTCGGCGGCTCCTACCCCTACTACGCCGTGTACGAGACCAAGGACCGGAAGCTCCTCAGCGTCGCCTGCACCGAGCCGTGGCTCTGGGAGAACTTCTGCAAGGCGATCGGGCGGCCGGACTTCGCCAAGTACAGCCGCCTGGCTGACCAGTTCGTGCGCGCCGCCAACCCGGAAGAGATCCGGGCGCGGGAGGAGATCGAGGCGATCATCCGGACGCGGACCCGCGACGAGTGGTACGGCTTCCTCGTGAAGCAGGACGTGTGCGTGGGGAAGGTGTACGACGTGGAGGAGGTCTTCGAGGACCCGCAGATCCGGGCGCGCCAGATGGTCGTCGAGACCGAGCACCCCGAGATCGGCAAGGTCAAGGAGGTCGGCGTCGCCCTCAAGATGCTGGGGACGCCGGGGGCGGTTCGCCGAGCCGCCCCCTACCGCGGCGAGCACACCGACCAGGTGCTGAAAGATCTCGGGCTCCCGCCGGACGAGATCCGCGCCCTCCGCGCCAAGCGCGTGGTGGCGTGAGGGAGGATCGGGTGCGGCTGAAGGGCAAGGTGGCGATCGTGACCGGTTCCGGGAGCGGCCTGGGCCGGGCATCGCGCTGATGTTCGCGCGCGAAGGTGCCAGCGTCGTCGTCAACGGCCGGCGGCCGGAGCCGATCGAGGCGACGGCGAAAGCCATCACCGAGGCGGGAGGCCGGGCCCTCGCTGTACCGGGCGACGTGACGGTCACTAAGGACATTCAACGGCTGATCCAGACCACCGTGGACACTTTCGGCCAGCTCGACATCCTCGTGAACAACGCCGGCATCATGGTCTCCCGGACGAGCGTGAGGGATTGCCCCGAAGACGACTGGCGGAAGACCATTGACGCCAACCTGACGAGCGTTTTCCTCTGCTCCAAGCACGCGCTCCCGGAGCTGATCAAGTCCCGAGGAAACATCCTCAATCTGTCCTCGATCGCCGGGCTCATGGGCACACCCAACCGCGCAGCCTACGGCGCCTCCAAAGCGGGCGTGGCCCTTCTGACTCGGGGGATGGCGCTCGACTACGCTCCCCACGGCGTCCGTGTAAACGCGCTCTGCCCGGCATTCGTCGAAACCGAGATCAACCGGGACTACCTGGCGGAATTGCGCCGCCGCGGGGAATACGACACGGTCGTCAAGCGCCACCCGCTCGGCTTCCTGGGACAGCCGGACGACGTCGCGTACGCGGCGGTCTATCTGGCCAGCGACGAAGCGCGCTGGGTCACGGGGGTCGCGCTCCCGGTGGACGGCGGCATGGGCGCGGGGACTACCTGAGAGAGAGGCCATGCGCACGTTCTTGAAGGTGATGCTGTATCTGCTCGTCCCGCAGCTCCTCATCATGGGAGGGCTGGCGCTGGCGGCGCCGGAGCTGGCGGCGCGGATCTGGAACTTTCCGCTGAAGGATCCGGCGCTCGCCCGCGTCGTCGGGCCGCCGTGGATCGCCCTCGGCATCCTCTGCCTCATCATGGCCCAAGACCTCGATCGCTACCGTCCGGTCATCTGGGTGCCGTTCCTCGGCACGTGGCTTCAATTCGGACGCGCCGTCCACGGGCTCCTGAGCGGCGAGCTGGCCCCAGCCGTCGCGAAGTCCCAGATCGCGTGGGAAGGGATCTCCGGCGTCCTGCTCCTCGTCGCGTACTTCGGCGCGTACCGCCGGACCTCATGAACCGGGCGGCGCGCGGACAGCTTGCCACGAAGATGATCGGCATCGTCCTGCTCGGCTGGTGGGTGTATGTCTATACCTACGTGGTGGTGGCTCCCAACGTCGTCCCGATCCTGAGGTGGCTCCCTCAGGAGCGCTTCCTCAATCAGGAGTTCTGTGAGTTCAAGGCAAGGCAACTACGGCGCGACGGGGTCGAAGCCCTCTGCTGGTACGTGGACGACTGACATCTCCAAGCCATCATGAAAATCATCGTCACGGGCGCCTACGGCCCATCCCAAGAGTTCGACCCGCTGCGAGAGGCGGGCCACGAGATCGCGCTGGGGCGGCCCGTGGACCAACCGGCCCGGCGGCCGTACACGGAGGAAGAGCTGGTCGAGTGGTGCCGGGACGCCCACGTCATCATGGTCTCCCACCTCGACACGATCAGCCGGGCGGTCCTGGAACATGCCGAGCAGCTCCGGCTGGTGGTCGTCCCGTTCGTCGGAACCGACAAGATCGACGTGTCCGCCGCCACCGAGCTGGGGATCATCGTCGCAAACAGCCCGGCCCCCCAGCACTTCCTGGGCATCGCGGAGGCCACGATCGGGCTGATGCTCGCGCTCTTGAAGCGCATCAAGCACAACGAGGCCAAGCTCCGCCGCGGCGAATGGGCCCAGCGGATCGACCGAGGCTCTCTGGTCGCCGGAAAGACGATCGGGTTTGTCGGGCTCGGCCGCGTGGCCATGCAAGTCGCTCGACGCCTCCAGGGATGGGAGGCCCGCCTGCTGGCCGCCGACCCCTACGTCGCCCCGGAAAAAGCCCGCCCGCTCGGCATCACGCTCGTGGCCCTCCCCGCGCTTCTGGCCGAATCGGACGTCGTGAGCCTCCACATGACGCTGACGCCCAAGACCCGCGGCATGATCGGAGACAAGGAGCTCAGGTCCATGAAGCGGACCGCGCTCCTGATCAACACGGCCCGCGGCGAACTCGTGGACGAAGATGCCCTCTGCCAGGCCATCCAGGAAAACAGGATCGCCGGGGTCGCGCTGGACGCCTACGAAGAGGAACCCCTCCCCATGGACAGCCGGCTCCGCGCGCTGGACCCGGAACGGGCGATTCTCACCCCCCACAACGTCGGCCACAGCGAGGCCGGGCGGCTGGCCAATCTCAAGCTCGCCGTCGAGGCCACCCTGAACGCGCTCAGGGGCGAGGTGCCCAAGCACGCGGTGAACCCCCAGGCGGTCGCGCTCTGGCGACAGCGCTTCGGCGGCACGAAAGTCGGCGGCATGCGCCCATCGTGAGAGTCGGGCATGCGAATCGAGGTGATCGTCGAGCAGAAGGAGTCGGGCGAGTTCGTGGCGTCAGCCGTGGAGTACCCGGGTGTCGGCGCCACCGGCCGCACCGAGAACGAGGCCCTGGCCCGCCTCTTCGACGCGCTCGAATCGCACCTCACACGCGGAGGCCACCCCGCTCCTCCCTCGGCATGAGACTCTCGCGCGGCTCTGCCGCCCTCCTGATCGCTCTTGGACTCGGCCTCGCCATCGCCCTCACCTGCCCTGAGCCGTCGCCGGCCCAGGCGCCGTACCGGGGACCGCTCATTGACGCCCACTCCCACCTGCCAAACCTTCAAGTGCTGGACGCCTACGTGGACGCCATGAAGCGCAACAACGTGGCGCGGGTTCTCCTCCTCGGGGTGGGCGGGGTGCAAAAGCAGGACGTGGAATGGATCGCTGCCGCGGCCAAACGCTACCCGGACCGGATCATCCAGGCAGCGCCGATCCCCGACCCTCTGAGCCCGGCGCAGGCGGACAAGCTGGACGCCCTGCTCGCCTCGCGGCGGTACCGGGCGGCGGGGGAAGTGCACATTCGACAGGTTTCGCGTCGGATTGACAGGAGGACCGATGACCCCGCATTCGGCCAGGTGCTGGAGGTCGCGGCGAAGCACGGCGTGCCGGTCGCGATCCACGCCGAGCTGACCGCCGAGGCTGCGCGCGGCCTCGAGACGGCGCTCCAAGCGCACCCGAAGGCCATGCTCATCCTGGCCCACGGAGGGAGCGCCGAGCCGCCGGTGCTCGAGGGACTGCTCGGCCGCCACGCGAACCTGATGGTGGACCTCTCGGGGATGCACTACCTGAGAACGCCGAAGCTGGCCTCCGAAACAGGACCGCTTGATCCCGCCTGGAAGGCGCTCATCGAGAAACTGCCCGACCGCTTCCTGATGGGCATTGACGTGTGGGCGCCACGACTCTTCGAGCCCGCCACGCTGAATCGCCTGATAGAGTGGACCCGCCGGATCCTCGGCGAACTCAGGCCCGAGGTTGCCGAGAAGGTCGCCTACAAGAACGCCGCCAGGCTGTTCAGGTTGGAATAGTGACGGTTTCCCTTCGCGTGTGGTTCTTTGCGCTGGTCCTCGTCGTCGGGTCAGGATGCGCCGCGCTCGCGCCTGAGCCCGCGCCTCCTCCGGGGCCCATCCTCGCGCGGGAGGAGATCGCGGCTCTGCTGGACGAGGCGCGTCGCCTTCGCGCAAGGGGCGACTTCCCGCTGGCCACAGGTTCAGCACGGAAGGCGCTCGCGGAGGCTCGTCGGAGCAACCGGAACGATCTGGCCACCGAGGCCCACTTCCTCCTGGGCGAGATCTTCGTCCAGGAAAGGCTGCCGCGCCAGGCCGCTGACGCTTTCGCCCACGCCTACGACCTGAGCCGTCGGGCGGGGGATCGGGCCCGCGGGGTCCGGGCCCTCAACGCCCTGGCCAACGTCCTTCTCGACGTGGGCGACACTGATCACGCCTTTGAGGCGTCCGCCGAGGCTCTCAAGCTGGCGCGGAGCCTCGGCGATGTGAGAGCTCAGAGTACCGCGCTGAACAACGTCGGCGAGACTCACCGGCTCTCCAGCCGCTACGAGGCGGCCATGGACGCCTACAAGGAAGCGCTCGCTCTGGCCCGCCGGGCGGGGACGCCTCGGGACCAAGCGGCGATTCTGGAGAACATGGCGAGCACCGCCCGGCGACAGGGACAGGCGGAGGCGGCGGCGGGGTACTACGCAGAAGCGCTCGCCGTCGCCCGTCAGACCGGAAATGCCGAGAGCGTCGCGAACCTCCTGAACGCTCTCACGGCGGTCCGCCTCGCCCAGCATCGCCCCGCTGAGGCGCTGCCGCTGGCGCGGGACGCAGCCGACCTCGGCCGCCAGCAAAACCTCAGCCGTCCCCTCGTGACCGCGGTCCAAAATGAGGGGCTCGCGGCGTGGGGGATGGGAGATCGGGAGGCCGCTCGACGCTCGCTGGCCGAGGCGGTGCGCCTCGCCTCGGCGATGGACGATCGGCCCCTTCTGGCGTACGCTCAGTGGCACCTCGGCCGCCTGGCCCTGGAGACGGGCGACCGGTCGGGGGCGGTGCAGGCGCTCGACCAGGCGCTGCAATTGTTCCGGGCCCTCCGGCTGGCCGATGAGGCCCGAAAGGTGGAAGCGGAGCTTCACGCCGCCCAGGAGAATCGCCCGTGAAGCTCGACATCGGGATGCTCACCCACGACCTCGCCAGGATCGGCGACTACGCGCGCAAGGTCGAGGCGATGGGGTTCGACTGCCTCTGGTCCTCGGAGACCAAGCACGATCCGTTCCTCCCTCTCGCCGTGGCGGCAGCGGCCACTTCGCGCATCAAGCTCGGCACCTCCATCGCCGTCGCGTTTCCGCGAAGCCCCATGATCCTGGCCCACATCTCCTGGGACCTCCAGGCCGCCTCCGGCGGTCGCTTCTTCCTCGGGTTGGGCACGCAGGTCAAGGGCCACAACGAGCGCCGCTTCTCTGTCAAGTGGGAGGCGCCCGGGCCGCGGCTCCGCGAGGTGGTGCTGGCGCTCAGAGCGATCTGGGAGTGCTGGCAGAACGGGACCAAGCTTGACTTCAAGGGGAAATTCTACCAGTTCACCCTCATGACGCCGTTCTTCAGCCCGGGCCCGATCAAGCATCCGAAGATCCCGATCTATGTCGCCGGCGTCAACCCGTACATCTGCCGGATGGCCGGCGAGGTGTGCGACGGTCTCCACGTCCACCCCTTCAACAGCCCGACGTACCTCCGGGACGTCGTCCACCCCGCCGTGGCGGAAGGGCTTCAGAAGTCGGGGCGAACGCGGAACGACTTCACGTTCACCGCCTCCGTCTTCGTCGTGATGGGAGATACGGAGAAGGAGCTGGCCGAGGCCAGACAGTCGGTCAGGCAGCAGATCGCGTTCTACGCCTCCACGCGGACGTACGAGCCGGTGCTGGCCGCCCACGGCTGGCAGGATCTCACCCCCAAGTTGCACCGGAAATCCGTCGAAGGCGACTGGCAGGGGATGGCCGGCCTGATCACCGACGAGATGGTGGACACCTATGCCGTCACCGGCACGTACGCGAACATCGCCCAGAGGATCAAGGAGCGCTACGCGGGCCTCCTCGACCGCTGCAACCTCTACCAGCCCTGGCAGCCCGGCCTCGACGACCCGCGCTGGCCGGCGCTCGTCAAACAGTTCAACGGCTAAGGAGACCCCCATGAAAGCCCTGGCATTCAGCGAGCACGGTGGATTGGAGAAGCTCAAGTATCAGGACGTCCCCGACCCCAAGATCGGGCCCGGAGAGGTGCGGATCCGGGTGCGCGCCTGCGCCCTGAACCACCTGGACCTGTTCGTCCGGGAAGGGATCCCGGGGCTGAAACTCCCGTTGCCCTTCTGGTCGGGCTGTGACATCGCCGGCGACGTGGCCGAGGTGGGCGCCGACGTCCAGGGCGTGAAGGTCGGCGACCGCGTGGCGGTGAACCCGAACCTCAACTGCGGCCGCTGCGAGTTCTGCATCCAGGGGGAGGACAGCCTCTGCATCAGCTACGGGATCGTTACGTCAAGGTGGACGGCCGGAAGGTCCTCACGCTCCCCGACGCGATTCCCTACGAGGGGGCCGCGGCCTTCATCCTCGTGAACATGACCGCGTGGCGGATGCTGGTCACGCAAGCCGCGCTCCGCGCCGGCGAGGACCTGCTCATCCTCGGCGTCGGCGGGGGCGTGTCGTCCACGGCTGTGCAGATCGGCAAGCTCTGCGGCGCCCGCGTCTGGGTCACCTCCTCGAGCGACGAGAAGCTGGAGCGCGCCAAAGCCCTCGGCGCCGACGAGCGCATCAATTACTCGAAGGAGGACTGGGTCAAGGTGGTCCTCGAGCGGACGGGCAAGCGGGGCGTGGACGTGGTCTTGGAAAATGTGGGCGCCGCCACCTGGAAGGGCTCGCTCCGCGCCCTCGCCAAGGGGGGACGGCTGGTCACGTGCGGCGCAACCTCGGGCCCGATCGGAGAGACCGACATCCGGGTGGTCTTCTGGAAGCAGCTCCGGATCATCGGCTCCACCATGGCCAATCGCCGGGAGTTTCATCAGGTCATGGCTCAGCTCTTCAGGGGCACCCTGAAGCCGATCCTGGATCGGGTGTTCCAGCTGAAGGATGGCGCCCTAGCCCAGCGGCTGCTCGCCGAGGGCAAACAGTTCGGCAAGCTCGTCCTGGTGCCG
>JACQCL010000139.1 GCA_016201645.1 Candidatus Rokuibacteriota bacterium | reverse complement strand
GCATCGCTCGCAGCGCGAAGCCGGGATGACCTCCGTCATGCCACGCGCTCCAGCAGAGTGACCCAGTTGTTCGTGGCCAGTCCGCCGATCGAGTGGGCGAGCCCGACCCGGGCCGAAACCTGCCGCCCGTGGGCCCGACCCAGGAGCTGCCAGACTAGCTCGACGATCTGGGCAATGCCGGTCGCGGCCAGCGGATGGCCACGTGCCTTGAGGCCTCCCGACGGATTGATCGGCAGCCGCCCCTCTAGCGCCGTCTCGCCGTTCAGCGTGGCGCGTCCGGCCTTTCCGGGGGGAACCAGCCCGAGGTCCTCCAGGGCGATCAGCTCGAACGGGGCAAACGCGTCATGGACCTCGGCGACGTCAACCCGCTCAGGGCCGAACCCGGCCATCCGGTAGGCGGCCCGCGCCGCATCCTGGGTCGCCCTGAAGCTGGTCAGGCTGTCCCGATACCTCACCGCCAGCGTGTCCATTCCCTGACCAATCCCGGCGATCCGGATCGGGGCGGGCTCGGCCGAAAGAACGAGCGCCGCAGCGCCATCCGAGATCGGGCAGCAATGGTAAAGCCGGAGCGGATCGGCGACAATTCGGCTCTCCATGACCGCGTCAAGAGTGACAGGCTCCTGGAAATGAGCGTACGGGTTGAGGGCCCCATGGGCGTGATTTTTCACCGAGACCTGCGAGATCTCCTTGAGGGTGACGCCGCTCTTGGCCATGAGGGCGCGCGTGACCAGTCCGGCGAGGGCCGGCATAGTCGCCCCGTAGGAACGCTCGACGGGATCAATGGAGCGGCCGATGAGCTCGGAGACTCGCGGCGTCGGCAGGTGAGTCATCTTCTCGCCCCCGACGACCAACACCGAACGGCAGAAGCCGCCGGCGACGGCCGCAAACCCCGCGTACACCGCGGCGGCTCCAGAGGAGGTCGCGGTCTCCACCCGAAGGGCGGGGACGCGGGAGAACCCCATGTAGGTGGCGATCTGGGAGGCGAAGTTGCCTTCCCCGACGAACTCCTCGGGGTTCATGGCGGCCACGACGAGGGCGTCCGGCGCCTCGAGCTGAGCCGCGCTCAGCGCGGTGCGGGCCGCCTCGGCCATGAGATCAGGCAGGCTTTCCTGACGCTTGCCGAAACGGGTCATCCCCGCCCCGGCGATCCAGACGTCCGGCAACGATTGACTCCCGGAAGGATTGAATTCGCTTCTATTTCACTCCGGGAGTTCGCAGGGTGTCAACGCTTTTCGCCGGCGGGCGAGGGCCATTCACCGGCAGGAGGGGAGAAGCGGGTCGTGCCGGGTGGGCCGGAGCCCCGGGGACGGAAGCCGACCGAGGCACTGAGACGCCGAAATCGCGCATCAGGCGCAACAGATACGTTCGCTGGAGGCCCAGGCTCCGAGCCGCGTGGGTGCGGTTGCCGCTAGACTGTCGGAGCGCCGTTTCGATGAGGCACCGCTTAAACTGCTCGACGGCGCCGCGGAATCCCAAGAGGGCCCACTGCTCCATGCTCCCCGTTAGGGGCAAGCGACATGCCAGTCCCCGACGGGCGGAATTTCAAAGAGTTGGACGGGGACCGCGAGGCCCACCTGCATCAAGGAGTGTGCAAGGCCGCCACCGACTGCACGAAAGAGTGTGCAAAAAGAACCGGGGCCCCCTTCCAGGGGACGGTTACTTCTTGGTGGCAGGCTTGACGCCCGGGTTGTCCTTGAAGAACTGCTTGTTGAGCTCGATGAAGTTCTTCCACTTATCCGGGGTCTCATCCTCCGTGAAGATCGCCTTCACGGGGCAGACCGGCTCGCACGCTCCGCAGTCGATACACTCATCCGGATGGATATAGAGCATCTCCGGGCCTTCGTAGATGCAGTCCACCGGGCAAACTTCAACGCAGGCCTTGTCCTTCACGTTGATGCACGGCTCGGCGATGATATACGCCATTTAGGCCTCCCTCGCTAACCGGTCACCCGGCAAAATTTTTACGTGTGCCGCAACCCTGTTCTAGTCTGAAAAGCCGCGAAACCACACTATTTTTACCCGAAGGCCCGAGACCTGTCAAGCCTTTGAGGCCACTCAGAGCGAACGGAGCTTGGGATCGAGGGCGTCGCGGAGCGAGTCGCCGAACAGATTGAAGGCGAAGACCGAGAGGCTGATGGCGATCCCGGGGAAGATGGCCATCCAGGGCGCCGTCTCGGCGAAGTCCACCGCCGCCCCTCGGAGCATCAGCCCCCACGCCGCCGTGGGCTCCTGGACGCCGAGCCCGAGGAAGGAGAGCGAAGCCTCCAGCAGGATCGCCTGGCCCAGGAAGGCGGTGAGCAGGATGAGGTAGGGGGCCATCACATTCGGGAGCATGTGGCGGAGGATGATGCGCCCGTGGCCGAAGCCCGCGGCCCGGGCCGCGTCGACGTAGGGCATCTCCCGGATCGCCAGGGCGCTGGATCGGATCACCAGCGCGCAGCGGGGAATCATGGGGATCGTGATCGCGGTGATAAGGTTGGGGAGGTTGTTGCCCAGGATCGCCACCATAGCCAGCGCCAGGATGATCAGGGGGAAGGAGATGAAGATGTCCATGAGCCGCTGGAGGTAGAGATCCACCCGGCCCCCGAAATACGCGCTCCCCACCCCCAGGATGGCGCCGGCCGTGGCCCCGAAGAAGGCCGCGCCGAAGCCCACCAAGAGGGCCGTCCGCGAGCCGTAGATTAGACGGGAGAGCACGTCGCGGCCGAAGGAGTCGGTCCCCAGCCAGTGCGTGGCCGACGGCGGCGCCATCATGGCCCCGAAGTCCACCCCCAGCGGATCGTAGGGCGCGATGAGCGTCGGCGTGAGCGCCACGGCGATCATCAGCGCCACCACGACGGCCCCCGCCGCGCCCAGGGGCCGCCGGCGCGCGAAGTCACGGGCGACCGCCGCCCAGCCCGGCTGAGGCGCCGGGAGTGCCTGGGCGACGGCGTCGACGGACGGGGTGCGGATCGCCATCTACCGGTACCGGATGCGCGGGTCGAGCCACGCGTACATGACGTCCATCAGGAAGTTGACGATGATGAAGGCCGACGAGACCAGGAGCACCAGGGCCTGGGTCAGCGTGTAGTCGCGGCGCGCGATGGCCTCCACGAAGAGGAGGCCGAGGCCGTTCAGGTTGAAGACCTGCTCGGTGACCACCAGGCCACCCAGGAGGAAGGCGAACTCCAGGGCGATCACGGTCACCACGGGCAGCATGGCGTTCTTGAGGGCGTGCCGGGTGAGAATCAGCTTCGTCCAGAGCCCCTTAGCCCGGGCCGTGCGGATGTAGTCCTCCCGGAGGACCTCGAGCATCGCCGAGCGCGTCATGCGCGTCGCCACCGCCGAGTAGCGGTAACCCACGGCCAGCGCCGGCCAGGCGAGCTGCAGCAAGTTCTGCCAGGGGTTCACCCAGAAGGGGGTGTACACCATAGGCGGGAGCCACCGGAAAATGATCAGGAAGCCCAAGATCATGAGGATCCCGAGCCAGAAGGACGGCGTCGCCAGCCCCGCGATGGAGAAGACGCGGACGGCGTAATCCACCCACGTGTCCTGCTTCAGTGCCGCGATGATGCCCAGCGGGATGGCGAGGAGCGTGGCCACGATGCTCGCCATGATGGCGACCTGGAGCGAGAGCGCGAAGCGCAG
>JACQCL010000138.1 GCA_016201645.1 Candidatus Rokuibacteriota bacterium | reverse complement strand
GTCCAGGCCGAGGAAGAAGTCCTGGGCCTCCGCGCGCGGCAGCCGCTCAAACTGCCGGATCCGCTTGGCGGGAGGGAGGGCCGGCCACGCGTTTTTCAGGTCAGAGACGGTCCGTCCCTTCTGCCTCTCTCGTTTCATAGCCTTCGCTTGACGACCATCGTCTCCACGTCACCTGCCCTTCACCCTGGCCTCCTCCACCACCGCATCGAAGATTTCGTCAATGATCCGCTCAAACTGCCGCGCCAGCGCAAGCGCGGCAGGGCTGGGAGGTGGGCCGGGCAGGGCCTGGACGACCCACGTCTGCCGGGCGGAGACGAGGGCGGTGCGCGAGGCGTCCACTTCGTAGACGACGATGCTACACAACTGGAAGGCTCCGTAGTCAAGGGATTCGGCGAGGATCCGGACACCCAGCTCCAGGTTGCAGAACTGGTAGATCTTGTATTTCCGGAAGGTACCACCCCGGTTCTCCATCCCCTTCCGGATGTCTATGACGTTGACCAGGTTTAGATTTCTCTGCTGGGCCTCGGAGGTCACGATCAGCTCGACTTCCTCGAAGGGGAGAGTGACGACGACCTTTCTGATGGCGGGCCCTTCGCCACCCGCCGCGATGCCAGCCAGGAGCATGACAAGAACGATGGGCGCCGCTCCACGCAGAGATCGTCTCATGCGCTCCCCGCCCTCCCTATAAGATTTTCACCCGCGGACGCGGATCGAGCTTCACCCGCTTGACCGACCGGAGATGGTCGGCGACGACATCCCAGGCCGGCGGACCATTGGCTTCTCCGAGGCTGGCCCAGCCGGTCGCCTTGTAGCGACGCGCGGGACTGAGAGGCCGACCACCGACGCGGACGTCGGAAATCCGCCGCCCCATCTCCTTCCCGATGTCAATGGCGTACGTCGCTCCCCCCACGCGCACCATATCCCCGCCCTGGCGGTAGTACGGGTCTCGATTGAAGAGGTTGTCGGCCACGTCCTCCATGATGCGAAGAATCTCCGCCCCCGTCAGCTCGCGCACCCAGGTGTGGGGATAGGTCACCGCCGTGTGTGAGTACACGTCCTCCAGCGTGATCGCCTGGCCGGGAAGGATGGTCACACCCCAGCGGAAGCCGGGCGAGAAGGCCACCTCGGCGTCTGCCCGCTTGCGGAGCGCGTCCAGGATGATCTCGTCGAAGGGGCCGTTGAAGTTGCCGCGGCGGAAGAGCAGCGTCTCCGAGACCGCCAGAGTCTCCGCCAGCTTCGGCTCATGCGGCCCCCGGCTCTGGGAAATCAAGCGCGCCATGTCCGGATCCTCGGGGAGAAAGCGGGAGAGGATCGGGATCAGCTTGTACCGGTAGCCGACGACCTGCCCGTCTTTGACGTCGAGGTCCAGTCGGCTCAGGAACTTCCCGTGGGCGCCTGAGTTGATGACGAGCGTCTTGCCGATCAGGATCGGCTCGACAAGGGCGTCGTGGGTATGGCCGCCCAGGACGACGTCCAATCCGCGGACCCGTGCGGCCAGCTTCAAATCCACCGCGATCCCGTTGTGGCTCAGGAGGACGACCAGGTCCACTTTTTTCCCGTCCCGGAGCTCGCCGACCAGCTTCTGGACCTCGGCCTCCCTGATGCCGAACGTGAGGTCAGGAACGAAGCGCCGGGGGTGAGACACCGGGACGTAGGGAAACGCCTGGCCGATGACGCCCACTGTGATCCCGCCGACCTCCTTGATTGCGTACGGGCGGAAGACCGGATCTCCCCACTTGGTGTCAGAGATGTTGTGGGCGACGAACTCTCCGGCGAACATGCCTCGGTTCTCCCGGTCGCCAAAGAGTTCCTTGACTCGATCGATGCCGTACATGAATTCCCAGTGAGGGGTGAAGACATCCACGCCGAGCTGGTTGGCCGCCCGGAGCATGTCCTCTCCGCGGCTCCAGAGCGCGGTGGCCGACCCCTGCAACGTATCCCCTCCGTCCAAGAGGAGCGTCTTCCCCGGTCGCTCGTCGCGCGTGCGCTTGACGAGGGTGGCCAGGTGAGCGTAGCCCCCCATCTTGCCGTACTGGGCTGCCAGCGCGGGAAAATCCACATGCGTGTACGCATAGGCTTCCGCGGATCGCCGCGCGAGCCCGTATGCCCGGAGAAACGCCTCACCCGTCAGGTACGGCGGCTTCCCGGCCTCGCCCCCGACCCCCAGGACGGTGTCGGGCTCGCGGTAATAGACCGGACAGAGCGTGCCGTGCGGGTCGGTCAGATGAAGGAGGGTCACGTTGCCGAGCGCCTGAAACTCGAGGAGCCGCTCAGGCGCGAGGGCGGCGGAAAGGGCGGAGGGCATGAAGCCGAGGCCTCCCGCGATCGCCACCAGCTTCAGCAGATCCCGTCGGGTTACTTCCACAGCCTAGTGCCGGATACCGGGGACGCTCATCGGCTGGCCGTTGTCAAAGGCGGTGAGGAAGAGCTCGAGCTCGGCGTACTCCACTGCATCGGCTGGCAGCATGTTCATCCCGAGCGGCGTCATGCACCACTGCATGCGCCGGCGCATGTCCCAGACGGCCGCTTGGCTGGTCCGCCAGAGGGGGAAATGCTTGGTGAACCCAGTCTCGGCGTCACCGAGCAGGCGGCCGCCGAGGAACTTCTCGGCGCCCTGCCCCGCTCCCTTCGTATGGCAGTCGGCGCAGGCATGGCTGCGCTGGCCCACTTTCTTGAAGTAGCTGGCCCGCCCGCGCTCGAAGGCCGCCCTGGCCTCCGGGCTCGAGACGTCCACGCTGACCGGCATGCCATTCGACTGCATCTTGATGAGCACGGTCATGTGGAGATTGTCATCACTCTGGGCGAGCATCCCGAGGCCCGTGGTCGCTGGAGCGTGAACCGTGAGAAAGTCCTCGATGCTCATCACGCGCTGGAAGGCTGTGACGTACCTCGGGTAGCGGGTGGCCACGCCCTTCATGGATTTCTCCGGGCCGCCCCCGTGACAATCGGCGCACGCTTTGCCCGTCGGCCCCTTTTTGCTCCAGAGGCTCATGGCGCCTTCGGCCAGGACGACGGCGGGGTTGTTGGTCGGATCGAGGTTATCGCCGAAACCCACCGGCTTGGCCCGGGTGTCCGGGTTCCGGTTCGGGTCCTTCTCCGGCGCGACCGGTCCCTTCAAGGTCTGGAGAAACGCCACGATGTGCACGATCTCCTCGGGCGTCAAGATCCCCGCCGTTCCCCACGGTGGCATCGTCGTGTTCGGGAAAAACTTCCGCGAGTCGTAAACTTGGGTGAACACGTACTCGTCGGGGAGCTTCCGATCCCCGTAGGTCGAGAGATCCGGCCCGACGTTTCCCGCCGGCCAGACATCGTCGCCGGGAATCAGATGGCAGCCGGTGCACGGCCCCTTGGCCCGGGCCAGGAAGAGCTTCCGCCCTGCCTTCGGATCGCCCGTGACCGGAGGCATCGGAGCCTTGCTGACGGGCGGTGCTGGTCGCATGTCGTCGTAGGCATACGTGCGAAACTGGCTGAAGTCCTCGGTGGTCCATCCCTTGTAGCGCACATGGACCTTCTTGCCGTCGGGGAGGATCTTGACCTCCCCCTTGGCCTCGGGGATCGCGTGCGAAACCCACGGGGTCGGCGGGCGCCCCGTCGTGCTCGGCCTCTCGGTCTGGGCGCACGCGGCGGTCAGAACCGCCGCGAGCAGGACGGCTTTCCGGAAATGGCCACGCATCCGAGTGCTCTCCTCAGGAGAACTTGATCTCTGCCGTCCCCTCGTACTTGCCGCCGTGGGTGTCCAGGAATGTGATCTTGAGCATCCCCGCTTCGGTTGCCTTGAAGGCGAAGGAGAAAAACGGGTTCTCGCTCATGGACTGGGTCGTTTCGGCCTGAAGGACCTCCCGCGCGTTGTACGTCATGATCACCTTATTGATGAAGTGGTAGTTCTTCTCGATGGGCTTCCCCGCCTTGTCCCGCTGGACGATTTCCATCGGATGAATCACGAGGCAGCGCACCCGCACCACGTCGCCCCGCCTGATCCTCGAGGGGATGCGGATCCTGACCGTTCCGATCTCAGGCATGAGTTAGCCCCCGCACCCGCCGACGGTGACTTTGACCTCCTGCTTGGCCATGAGCAAGGTGCCGTCATTCAGCTCGACGACCGCCCGCACGTCGGTCGTCTCGCCCAGGCGGAGGTTGGTGCCGATCACCGCCGCCCCTATCTCGGGAGAGAGGGAGAACTTGGCGTTCATCGGCCGCCGGTTCTTGTCCGAGATGATGTATACGCTCCTCACGTAGTTGGCCGGAGTCATGGGGGACTGGACCTCGATCGTGATGGGAACCACGGCGCCGTTCTCCGCGATCAAGGGCATGTCCAGCCGAATCATGCCCGAGCCATCCTTGATGGGCCGGCTGCCGAAGAGGCGCTGCAGGGTCGCGTCCACCTTCTCCTCCGGTTGAAGCGCCCCGAGATTGCCCTGCCCCAGAGCCGTTCCCGGCGCGCCGAGCACCGCCGACACCCCGAGACACCCCAGGGCCCGCAACACGGCCCTCCGCGAAACACCTTGAGGTTCCCACGACCCATCCATCGCCTGGTTCTCCTCCCCCTAAGGCCTTCCCGCGACCTGGGCGTAGGCCCGGAGATACAAAACGGACTTCTCGACCCGGGCCACCGAGGCAGTATCCTCACCCACGGCAGCGCGGGCCTCGCCGCCCAGCGCTCCCAGGACCCGCTTGGCGTGGTCCAGGTATTCCGAGCGTCCTGTGAGTTGATGGGCGCTCAGCAGGGCCAGAGCCATGACGCCGTTGGCGTCCAGTGGGTATCGGTTCTTCTCTTCGGCGAAGGCGCCGGCGCCCGCGTCAAAGAGCTCCACCAGCGCATAGGCCAGCACCCGCTCGCCGGCTTCGCGATAGACATCCGCGCGAAGGACCCGCGACCCCTCGACAAACGCCAGCGCGGCCCAGGCGTTGGCCTCGAGCTGGCCGAGCAGGTAGCCGCGCCCGGTCTTGGACTCGTAGAAGTGGAACACCCCTTTATCGGTGAGGCAACTCCGCCGCATGAATTCCAGCGTGCGGCCAGCGGCCTCAGCGACGTCTCTTCGCCCGGAGGACTGACTCAGCGCGAGGAACGCCAGCGCGGCCTCGGCGTTCCAGGCGGTCACCTTGTCTCGGTTGACGGGCGGCTTCCGTGCCGCACGGCGTTCTCGAGCGCTCAAGCGGTAGTAGGCGGGATCGGCGGTCTGGCTGCCATAAAACCCGCCCGCCTCGGCATCGTAAAGCGTTCTCAGCAGGTAGCTGATGGTCGCCTCAGCCGCCTCCTTGTACCGCGGATTCTGGGTCACCCGGTAGGCTTTGTCAAACACCGCGGCCAGCGAGGCGTTGAGGTGCGCCAACTTCTCGTAGTGGGGTCGGCGCCACTCCCGCCCCTCCGCATAATGGAAGAATCCTCCCTCCACCGGGTCGTAGATTCCGCGCAGGATCCCTGCCAGACCCCTCTCCACCATCGCCAGATAGCGGCGATCCCCCGTGGCCTCGTGCCGCTCCAAGAGGTACGTCAGGATTCGCGCGTGGGGGTGTTTGTCTCCCGTCCCGAACCCGCCGTGGACGGTGTCGAGATGCTCCTCCAGATAGCCCTCCGTCGCCCGCCGGAGCTGCTGAAAGGTCTCCGGCGCCACCGGCAGCGGCCTCAGCGTCATCTCCATAGCGGCGGGGGGCGCCTGGGATTGCCCTTTGGCCCAGTCCGCCCGCACCTCCCCTTCGACGCGCCTCAGGACGCTCAGGAAATCCTCTTTCTTGAGAGCCCCGGCAAATGATTGCCGGACCCGCCCGTCAGGGTCGAAGAGGACGATCATCGGCAGTCCCCGGACGAACTTGCGCGTGACGTCCATGCGCCGGTCGTGGTCCGCGAAGATGCTCAGGTAATGCCGGTTCAAGTACGTCGCGACCTCGTCGGTCTCGAGGGTATTGCGGTCAAAGTACTTGCACCAGTAGCACCAGCCTGCGCTGATCAGGAGGAAGACCGGTTTCCGTGCTCGCCGCGCGGTCTCGAACGCCTCGGGAGAGTGCTCGACGAAACGTACCTTGGAGGCGTGATGGGTGTAGCCCCAAGTCTCCGGTCCGGGGAGGAGCAGGGCCGCTCCGACGGCCAGCGCGAGGAGAATGACCGGCGTCGCCTTCACGGCCCGTCAACGAACGAGGCGCAAGGCGTGAAAGATCATCCGCACCCCGACGAGTGCCAAAGACCCCGCGAGAATCCGCCGGATGGACACCGCGCTCGTCTTGAGCGAGATGCGCGCGCCCACCTGAGCACCCAGAAGAATGCCCGCCCCCATCAGCGCGGTGGTCTTCAGATTGACGTGGCCGAGGGCGAAAAAGGTCACTGCCCCGACGAACGCGGAGATGCTCAAGACGAAGTGCGACGTCGCCGTGGCGACGTGCACAGGCAGGCTGCAGGCGACGATGAGAAACGGCACGTGCACGATTCCCCCGCCGATCCCCAGGATGCTCGACATGAAGCCGACGAAGACGCTGACCAGCACGCCCTTCCACATGTCCACGTGATAGACGTGTGATTCGCCGGCCGCGTCAACGATCTGCCGCCGACCCGCCCGCGCTGACGGTGTGGCCGCGATCCCCGAGAAGAGCAGCGCCGCGATGACGAGCAGGACGATCGCAAACGTCAGACTGAAGAGATACGACGACAGCACGCGCGTCACGTACGCACCGCCGATCGCCCCGGGAATGGTGGCCGCGGCAAACTTCCAGCCGAGCGAGAGGTCCACCCGGCGCTGCCGCAGATAGGCGATGCTCCCCGACAGCGCGTTGAGAAAGACCAGAGCGAGAGAGGTCCCGACGGCGTCCGGCGGCGAGAAATGGTAGCCGAGCAACAGGATGGGCACCAGCAGCCATCCCCCGCCAGCCCCCATCAGGGTGCCGAACCCGCCGACCACAAACCCGAGGGAGACCAGGATGACGCCGTCGAGGAACGTCACGCTAGCCCTTCACCACGGACTCAGTGTTTCTCGGCCTTTTCCTTCTCGGCCTTGGCGGTGGCGATGATCTTTTCCGCCAGGAAGGAAGGCACCTCTTCGTAGTGGGAGAACTCCATGGAATAGGCCCCCCGGCCGCCGGTCATGGAGCGCAGGGCAGGCTCGAAGTTCAGCATCTCCGCCATCGGGACCTGCGCCTTCACCGCTGCGGTCTCCCCGGCGGGCTCCATGCCGGCGATGCGCCCGCGCCGGCCGTTGAGGTCGCCGATTACGTCACCCGTCTGGTCCGTCGGGAGCGTGACCTCCACGTTCATGATCGGCTCCAGGAGGATCGGGCGCGCCTCCTGGACGCCCTTCTGGAGCGCGAGAGAGCCCGCGATCTGGAAGGCCATGTCGGAGGAGTCCACCTCGTGGTAGGTGCCGTCGTAGAACGTGACCCGCACGTCCACCACCGGGTAGCCAGAGATCACCCCGCGCTTCATGGCGTCGCGCACACCCTTCTCGACGGAGGGGATGTAGTTGCGCGGGACGGCACCGCCGAAGATGTCGTCAACGAACTCGAAGCCGGCGCCGCGCTGGAGCGGCTCCAGCTTGAGCCAGACGTCTCCGTACTGGCCGCGGCCGCCGGTCTGCTTCTTATACTTGCCCTGGACCTCGGCCCGCCCCTTGACCGTCTCCTTGTAGGGAATGCGGGGAGGCAACAGGGTCACGTCCACGTTGTACTTCCGCTTCATCCGCTCCACGACCACCTCGACGTGGAGCTGCCCCACGCCGGACACCAAGAGCTGCTTGGTCTCCGGATCGTAGTGGTACCGGATCGTCGGATCCTCCTCGGCCATCCGGGCCAGGGCGTTCGAGATCTTGTCTTCATCGCCCCGGGTCTTGGGCTGGATCGCGTAGGAGATGGCGGGCTCAGGGAAGACGATGCGCGGCAGGAGGATCGCGTTGGCCTCGTCGGTGAGGGTGTCGCCCGCCAGCGTCTCCTTCAGCTTAGCGACCACGCCGATCTCGCCCGGGCCGAGGGCCTCTACCGCCTTCTGGGTCTTGCCCTGGAGCCAGGCTACCTGCCCCAGCCGCTCCCGGGTCTCTTTCGACGCGTTATAGGCCTGGGAGTCTGACCTGAGCGTACCCGAGTAGACACGAAAGATGGAGAGCTTGCCCACATGAGGATCGCTGACAGTCTTGAAGACCAGCGCCGCCAACGGTGCCTTTGGATCTGGGGAACGCCGGGCGGCAGTCTTCGTCTTCAGCTCGGTTCCCTCCATCTCGCCCCGGTCGGCCGGCGAGGGGAAGGACTCGATGATCAGGTCGAGGAGCGGGTGGCTCCCGATGTTCTTGGTGGCGGCGGACGCGAGGACCGGAATGACCTTGCCTCCGGCCACCGCCACCCGGAGCGCCTTGAGCATCTCGCCTTCGCCGATGGAACCCTCTTCCAAGTACTTGGCGAGCAGCTCGTCATCAGTCTCGGCAGCCGACTCGATGAGCTTGTCCCGGTACTCCTTGGCCTGCTCGGCGAGGTCACCGGGAATCTCAGCCTCCTGGGGCTTGCCGTCCGCGTAGAGCATCGCCTTCATCTTGATCAGGTCCACGACGCCCTTGAAGCCCGACTCGGCGCCCACCGGGATCTGCAGCGGCACGAGCTTGGCCTTGAGACGTTTGGTCAGCGACTCCAGGGTGCGCCAGAAGTCAGCCCGCTCGCGGTCCATCCGGTTCACGACGACCACGCGCGGGAGGTCGTACTCATTGGCGAACTTCCAGACCTTCTCGGTCTGCACCTGCACGCCGGCCACCGCATCCACCACGACGACCGCCGCCTCCACGGCCCGGAGGCCGGCCCGCGCGTCGAAGATGAAGTCGCCGTACCCGGGCATGTCCACGAAATTCACCCGGTGCCCTTTCCAGTCGCAATAGGCGACGGCGGTGTTGAGGGAGATCTTCCGCCTGATCTCGTCCGGGTCGAAATCGGTGGTCGTGCTGCCATCGTCCACCTTCCCCAGGCGGGTCGTCGCCCCGGCGGAGAAGAGCAGGGCCTCCACCAGGGACGTCTTGCCCACTCCACCGTGGCCGACCAAGCCGACGTTGCGAATCTTGGCGATCTCGATGGCCATCCGTGCCTCCTAGAATCTCGGTGGGGTTATCGTCCGAGCGCTGTCTTAACCCGCTCGAGGAGCGTCTCCTCCGGGCCCGTCAGATCGAGCGGCGGCGGAAGGGGCGGCGGCGGATTCTTGATGCCGGCCCCCGTCAGGAGCAGGACGATTCTCGCCTGCCGCGGGAGATGGCCCGCGTCCTTCAGGCGGAGCAGGGCGGCCAACGTGGCCGCGGCCTCGGGAGCGGTCCAGATCCCCTCCATCCGGGCCATGAGCCTCTGGGCCTCCACGATCTCAGCCTCCGACACGGCCACCGCCAGGCCGTCAGTGTCGCGGAGCACTTGGAGGATCTGCCGCCCGGCGAACGGCGACGGGACCCTGAGGCCGGGAGCATTCGTCACGGGATTCTCCCAGGGCACCGTCACTGGGGATTTCTCGGTCCACGCCTTCACCACCGGGGCGCACCCCTCGGCCTGGACAGCCACGAACCGGGGCGGCCGGTTCTTCACCCACCCGAGCCCGGCCAGCTCCTGGTAGGCTTTCCAGATTCCAACCAGCCCCGTGCCGCCGCCAGTGGGATAAATAAGGATATCGGGAGCCGACCAGCCGAGCTGCTCGGCCAGCTCGAGCCCCATCGTCTTCTTTCCTTCCAGGCGGTAGGGTTCCTTCAGGGTGGAAAGGTCGAACCAGCCGAGTTCCCGGGCGACCTTGGCGACGACCTGGCCGGCGTTGGCGATGGTTCCTTCGATGGTGAAGACGCGAGCGCCGGCCAGGATTGCCTCCGCCACCGCCGCCGCGGGCGTGTCGCGCGGCACGACCACCGCGACCGGGAGCCCCGCGCGGGCGCCGTACACCGCCGCCGCGCCGCCGGCGTTTCCCGCCGACGGGAGCATGAGCCCCTTGACCCCGAGCGTTCGGGCCTTGGTCACCGCCATGCCGAGCCCTCGGGCCTTGAACGTACCGGTCGGATTCTGCCCCTCGTCCTTGGCCAGAAGATGCTGAAGCCCGAGGTGGCTCCCCAGCCGCGTGAGTGAGAGCAGCGGCGTACTGCCCTCGCCCAACGTCACTAGCTGCTCACCGTTCTCCAGGGGCGTCAGTTCCCTGAACCGGTACATCCCCGGGGGGCGGCGGTGGAGATCCTCTTTGTTCACCGCCGCAGCGACCCGGTCCATGTGGTAGCGGGCCACCAGCATCTGCCCGCACTTCTCGCAGACCGTCAGGAGCTCTTTGGGGTCGTGGAAAGCTCCACAGACCGAGCACTCGACGTGGCTCAGGTAGCCCATGGCCCCATCATCCTAGCCTTCCCCCGCCCCGCGGGCAAGCCACCCCACAATCCGAGATTGCGCATCCTTCTCTTGACGGGCCGTTAAGGCCCATGCTACCTATTGATTGAACCGATCGTATAGCATCAGACATATTGCTTTTACCGATACCCTTGAAGGACGGGCCTTTGATGGGTGACTCGCTGGCTCTCAGTGGCGGAATCCGGACCCGGCTGCGCGATGCCGTTCGAGGTGCTTACTCAGCGGCGGCTGACCGGCCGGATGTGAAACACCCGTTCCCCGTCGGCAGGGCGTTCGCCGCGAGCCTCGGGTACCCATCCGACCTGCTCGCGTCGGTGCCGTCCGGTTGCGTTGATGCCTTCGCGGGAGTCTCCAACGTCGCCATCTTCGCCGACACCCCTCAAGGGGCGCGCGTTCTGGATTTGGGGTGCGGCGCAGGGCTCGACTCGTTGATTGCCGCCCGCCGGGTCGGGGTTCACGGCAGAGTGATCGGCATCGACTTCAGCGACGAGATGCTGGCCCGCGCCCGCAAAGCGGC
>JACQCL010000140.1 GCA_016201645.1 Candidatus Rokuibacteriota bacterium | reverse complement strand
GGCTCGTCCGCCGTCACGGGATAGGTGGAGACCTCGAGCGGGAGCTTGCCGAGCGCAAGCTGGATCTCCGCGCGATGGACGGACTTGCCGCGCACGAGCGTCTCGTAGAGGAGATCCCCCAGGGGGGAGGGCAGGGTGCGCAAGTCCTGCCCCAGGATGTCGTGAGCGCTGAGCCCGAGAATCTCCTCGGCGCGCCGGTTCAGGAGGGTGATCCGCTCGGCTCGGTCGATCGTGATCACGCCGTTCGACATGTGGGCCAGGATGCGCTCGATGTACTCCTTCTGGTATTGGAGCTGGTGGTGCAGGCGGATGTCCCGGATCGCCGTCGCAAGGTGAGTCGCCAGGTTGAAGAGGATCTCAGTCTCGCGGTGGCTGTACGGCAAGCCGGTGATGCGCTGGCCCAGCGTGAGGATCGCGACCAGCTCCCCGTGAGCCGTGAGCGGGATCGCCACGGTCGCCCGGAGGACCGCCAGCTCGCGCCCGATTTCCCGGGCCGCCGGGTCCTCCGGTCGCGCCCGCACCTCGTCAGCTTTGATCAACCGTCCCTGCATCGCCAACCATAGGGGCAGGCCGCTGTCGGCCGAGAGGCTGACCGACTCCACGACATGGGGGGCCAGCCCCCGGTGGGCTCGGATCCGGTAGGCGCTCCCCGCGGTGTCCGCCAGGAGCAGGGCGCAACGGCTGGGCCTCACCATCTCCGACACGGCGTCGAGGAACAGATCGAGGACCCGCGGGAGGTCGAAGCCGGCGGCCAGCGCCTTGGCGAACTCTTTCACCACCTGAGCCAGCACCTGGGCGGGAACTTCCGCCGCAGCTACCTCGTCGGCTTGCATCCCGTCCATGGTCCGGTTCGAGCGGAGGGCGGACACCTCGACCATCAGCCGCTGCTTGTCCTCGGCCTGCCGCAGCACTGTCGTGACGTCTCGCGGCGAAAACGGCCGGCGCAGCACAAAGTCGGCGCTTTCAAAAAGTTCGTCGTCTTCGGGCAGGCCGTGTTCGTCCGAAACGAGACAGATCACCACAGCCGAGGGGGACAGCTGGCGCGCCCGCGCCAGGAAGGCCGGCAGGTCGCGGCGCGGCGTCTCGGCATCCTTCACGATGAGGTCCACGTCTGTGAGCCGGAGGGTCTTGAGCGCGTCGTCGTCGGACGCAGCCGAGAAGACGGACCGGTCCTCGAGCGCCCGGAGGAGCCGGGCGCGCACTCCCTCGTCGGCGGTCACGATGAGGGCCGTCCTCACGCCTGAACCTCCGTGGCGATTCTTGCCGCGGCAGGGAACGTGAGGGCGATGGTTGTTCCAGAGGGGCCAGGAGTGTTCTCGGCCCGAATGGTCGCGCGGTGGACGTCGGCGATTCCGCGGCAGATAGCGAGGCCAAGCCCCGTCCCGCGAGATTTGGTCGAGAAGAACGGATCGAAGACTTTGTCCGAGAGCGTTTCAGGGATGCCGCAGCCCGTGTCCACCACTTCCACCAGCAACGTGGCGCTATCAGCCGCCGCCTGAGCTTTCAGCCGGACCGTCAAGACACCGCCGGGTGCCATGGCCTCAATGGCGTTGAGGAAAAGGTTGAGGAAAAGCTGCTTGAGTTGGGCGTGATCCCCCTGGATGGCCGGTATCACTTCGTCGTAGAGGCGGCGGACGGAGATCTGCCTCTCTTCCAGCTGAGCGCCTAGCAGCTCCAACGTTTCCTCGATCGGCTCGCGCACATCCAGCGGGTGCAAGGCTTTGGAAGGGGCCGCCAGCACGCGGAGACGCTCCACGAGACCATCAATGCGCCCGATCTCCCGCACGGCGATCCGCGAGAAGTTGTCGCGAAACTCCTGATCGGCAAACTTCTTGGGAAGGAGCTGGGCGAAGGTTTTGATCGCCACAAGGGGATTCTTGATCTCATGGGCGATCCCCCGGGTCATTGCCTCGAAGGAGGCCAGGCGCTCCGCGCGCCGCTTTTCGCTCTCCAGTTCCTTGATCCGCGTTAGATCGCTAAAGACCAACACCGCGCCCAGGACTCGACCGTGGGCATCGGTGAATGAAGACGTCGAACATACGACTGGAGTCTCTCGCGCACCGGTCCCGGCCAGCGCCCGTTCCGCCTGGAGCCGGGGCACTCCGTCGGCCAGTGTGACGCGGATCAGCTCGGCAAGCGCTCCGGGAAGCCGGTCCACGGGTCCTGAACGGACGGTCGCCGCCGCCAATCCCGTCATGCGCTCAGCCTCAGAGTTGAAGAGCGTGACCTCTCCTTCGACGCTGACCGCGATCACCCCGCTTTCCATCGTTTTCAAGATGTTCTGTACG
>JACQCL010000097.1 GCA_016201645.1 Candidatus Rokuibacteriota bacterium | reverse complement strand
CTGACTCCCATGGCGAACCCCTACGCGAGCCCGTGGATCGGGAAGATGCTTTGCCGGATCGCCTCCACCTGACGCGCGGCGTATTCCCGGGCCCGGCGACGGATCTCGGCCGGCAGCTCGACGGGGGGATCCCAGAGCGAGGGAGAGCGGAAGCCGAAGCGCTTGAGGTCCCCCGCGAACGAGGCCGGAAGCTCCGGCTGGAGCTCCACCCCGTTCATGACCGCCCAGGCCGCGGTCCACGCGCGAGCCACGTTGGTGAGGTCATACCCGCCACCGCCCAGGGCCACGAGCCTCGGCGAGAGCTCCACGATCCGCGCCACCGCTCGGGTGAAGCCCTGGACGCTGAAGGCCAGATGGGTGAGCGGGTCGGTCGCGTGGGAGTCAATGCCGAGTTGGGCCACCACCACGTCAGGCTTGAAGGCTGCGATGAGCGGGGGGATGACCGCGTCAAACGCCTGGGCGTACACCTCGTCGTCGGTATAAGGCTCGAGTGGCAGGTTGACCGAGTAGCCGTGGCCGGCTCCCTCGCCGTGCTCCTCCACAAAGCCCGTCCCGGGAAAGAGGCGGTCGCCCCGCTCATGGGTGGAGATCGTCAGGACGTTGGGATCCCGGTAGAAGGCGAATTGGACGCCGTCGCCGTGATGCGCGTCAATATCCACATAGCAGACCCGAAGGCCGCGCTCGCGCAGGTGCAGAATGGCCAGCACCGCGTCGTTGACGTAGCAGAACCCGGAGGCTCGATCGGCCATCGCGTGGTGGAGCCCGCCGGCGAAGTGAAACGCGCGCTCCACCTCGCCGTCGGCGACCACCGTGGCCGCCAGGAGCGAGCCTCCCCCGATGAGGCAGGCAACGTCCCAGAGCCCGGGGAAGATCGGGTTGTCGCCCGGACCGAGGCCGTAGCGATGAACCGCCGATACATGGAGCCCCCTCGAGACCGCCTTGAGGACCTCGAGGTACTGACGCGCATGAAAACGGGCGATGGCCTCTTCGTCGGCGGGCTCGGGAGCCAGGAGCTTGGCGGGGGGGAGTGCCGTGAGGCCGTAGGCCTCCATGAGCCGCCAGGTGAGCCCGAGCCGCTCCATCCTGAGCGGGTGTTCCGGCCCGTAGTCGAAGCGCTCGTACTGATCGGAATAGATGAGCGCGGTCTTCACCGGCGCCTCCGCCGCCACGTGCCGCTCTTGCCCCCCGACTTCTCCACGAGGCAGAGATTGGTGAGGACGATCCCCTTGTCCACCGCCTTCACCATGTCGTACACGGTCAGCCCCGCCGCCGCCGCTGCCGTCAGCGCCTCCATCTCGACCCCGGTCTTGTCCACGGTCTTGACGCGGGCCTCGATCTTGAGCGTAGAGCCACGCTCATTGAGCTGGAAGGTCACGTCCACGCCCGTGAGCCTGAGCGGATGGCAGAGCGGGATGAGGTCTGGAGTCCGCTTGGCGGCGAGAATGCCGGCGGTGCGGGCCACGCCGAGGACGTCTCCCTTGGCCACCTGGCCCGCCTTGATGAGGGCGAGCGTCGAGCGCTTCATCTTGAGCACGACGCGGGCGACGGCCTCGCGGTGAGTCTCCGCCTTGGCGGTGACGTCCACCATGCGGGCTTCGCCCCGAGGGGTAAGGTGGGAGAGTCCCTCGAACGGGGACTCCCCCCGTCTTGGAGGCATCTCAGGCGCCCGGGGGCGGAATCAGGCCGGCGTCTTGGTCGAGTGGGTCGGGGTGGCCTGCCGGATGATGGCCTCCATGCGATCCTTGGCCATCAGCTTGAGCTTCTTCACCTCACTCACCCGCCACTCCTGATCCGCAGACAGGAAGGGGCGGGCCTTCAGCTGATCCAGCTCCCTCTCGTATCCCTGGTGCTCTTCCCGGAGCTTCCTGAACTCCCCGTTCTCGGTCAGCAGTCGCTCGATGAGGGCTTCCCGATCGGACATGCAACCCTCCTTGGGATGTAGGGCTCATGAAACAACACAAGCCAGCGTCCATTCGGTCGCTGGCTTTCCGTGACGGTTCCTGCCGACTTCGGCACCCGGGCCTCCCCGTTGTCAGTTCGGCCACTTCAGGCTGGCCCCTTTATAGCAGAAGGGCTCACCCGCTGTCAATCGACTTGGAAGCCCTCTTCCGCCGTCGACCCTGGTCTACGGCCGCACCCTGAGAATCCGATCATCATTGGGCCTCGGCCATCCACGACCGTCGCGGTTACTCGTCGTCACGTACAGGGCCCCGTCCGGGCCGACCACGACGTCGCGGAGCCGGCCATGCGTGCGGTTCAGAAACGTGACAACGCGGACAACCGTGCGCAGGTCGGGCGCCAGGGCCACGCGGAGGAGGCGCTGGCCCCGGAGCCCGGCGACGAACAAGTCGCCACCAAGGAACGCGATCCCTGACGGCGCCCAGGTGTCTAGCTTTGATTCAAGGAGCGGCTCGACGTAGCGGCTGTCACCGCCCTGTCCGTGAACCTCGGGCCAGCCGTAGTTTCGACCGGCCAGAATGTGGTTGATCTCGTCGTGGCCCGAGGGACCATGCTCGGCCGCGTAGAGCCGCCCTGACGGATGCCAAGCCAGCCCCTGAGGGTTACGATGACCAAGCGAGAACACGGGTGAGCCCGGAAAGGGATTGTCATCCGGCACGGTGCCGTCGCGGTTGAGGCGCAGGATCTTTCCCGCCAGGGAGTCCAGGCGCTGAGCCAGCCCCGGTTCGGCGGCATCTCCCATCGTGATGTACAGGCGGCCGTCCGGGCCGAACTTCACGCGGCATCCATCGTGGATCCGAGCGCCCGGCATATCGTCGATCAGCACGCGCTCGTCGCCCGCTCTCTCGCCACGGAGCGTGAGCCTCACGAGACGGTTGACGAGTCGGCCACCATTCTCCGCCGTGTAGCAGGTATAGAGATGACCGGTCTCAGCAAACGCAGGGTCCAACGCCAGCCCCATGAGACCGCCCTCGCCCACCGCGGCAACACGGAGCGTGACGATCGGCTCCGACTCGAGCCGCCCATTTTTCACGAGGCGGATCCGTCCCGGGCGCTCAGTCACCAACAAGCCCCCGTCGGGGGCGAAGGCCAGAGCCCACGGCACGTCGAGTCCCCTGGCGACGATGTCAACGGGCGGCTCGCCCCGCGCCCCTGGCGCCATTGCCAGGATAAGCAGAACCGCGGCGGCGGCGCTCCGGCGGTGGTGGAGCATGCACCTACCGGCCGTGGCGGATGACATGGGGGGCCGTGGCCTTGAAGGCCGCGATGACGCGGGCCCCTTCGCGGAGGCCGAGCTCCTCCACCGACCGATGGGTCACGAGCGCCACCAACGGAAAGCCGCAATCCAGGACCGCTCGGACGTACGGCCCCGCGCTGACGAGCCGGGCGATGGTGCCCCGGACATGGTTCCGGACGCTCGACGCCAGAATGGAAGCGTCCGGGGACATCACCGTCACGTCCTCTGGCCGGAGGCAGAGCCTGATCCGCTCACCCGGAGCGACCGCCGCGGCCACCTCCACCTTCTGCCCCTCCACGTCCAGCGTGGCCACACCCGCTTGGACCGAGAGGACCCGGCCATCCAGGATGGTCTCCACTCCCACAAACCGCGCGATCTCCTCCGTCGCCGGCGCCCGGAAGAGCTGGGATGCCTCGTCCACCTGGAGAATCCGCCCCCGCATCATGACCGCGACCCGGTCGCCGAGGGCCAGCGCCTCGGCGCGGTCGTGAGTGACGAAGACGGTCGTGACCCGGTCCTCCCGGAGGATCCTGTCCAGCTCTTCGATGAGCGCCTCGCGCGTCGGCTGGTCCAACGCCGAGAACGGCTCATCCAACAGAAGGAGGTCAGGCGCCAGCACGAGGGCGCGAGCCAACGCCGTGCGCTGGGCTTCGCCGCCCGAGAGCGTCCGCGCCTGGCGCTCCGCCAGCCCCCCAATCTGAAAGCGGTCGAGCCAGGCCCGCGCGCGGGAAACGATCTCGGCGTAGGGAACACCACGAAAGCGAAGGCCAAGCGCCACATTCTCGAAGACCGTATCGTCCACGAGCAGCGGATCCTGGAAGACCGTCGCCATCTGGCGCCGCGCGTCGAGGAGGCGGCCTCTCGCCACGAGATCGCCCTTGAAGCGGACCTCCCCCGCCGCGGGAGGCTCCAGGAGCCCGATGACCCGAAGGAGGGTGGATTTCCCCGACCCGTTGGGCCCGATGATCGCCAGGATCTCTCCGGTGTTGACCTCGAGCTTCGGCACATCGAGGGTGAGGGTGCCCTCGTGGGCCACCCGGACTCGGGAGAGCTCGACCACCGTGCTCATTTTCTCTCGGAGGGGGGCTTCGCCCCCCTTCCGACACCTCCCCCCCGGACGGATTGCGCCGGCAAAGCCGGCGCTCGAACCGGCGTGCACGGATACCGCCAGGACCCCGCGTTCGACAGACGGCTCATTCGGATGGCAGCGCCTGGATGGCGCCCCGGTGAATCGAGATCTGCCACCGGCAGTCACGGGCCATCTCCAGGATTTCATAGACGAGCTTCGGAACCTCGATCTCCAGGTCGTAGGAATCCTGGCTCAACTCCCCCGGGGCATTCAGCCTGAAAAACAGCGTCCAGGTCGTGCCCTGGTCCAGCTCGCCCACCACCTCGCCCTCCATCAGGTTCATGTGATGGCCGGGATCGAGACGGGGACGGTCCTTCCGGATGAGGCGCACGTACTCCGGGCGAATGAAGAAGGGGAGGGACGTGCCCGGCGGCGGCAGGAACAGGCGCGAGGGTGAGTTGGCCGCTTCCAGCGTCTGGCCGCGCCACCGGAGCTGGATGATCTCCGGCGTGGCCTTGAGCACGGTGCCCCTCAACAGGTTGCGCACACCGATGAGACGCGCCACACGCTCAGACGTTGGCTGCCAGAGCAGCTCGGACTTCGGCGCCGCCTGCAGGACCTGCCCGCTCTCGTACACCACGATCCGATCGGCCAGCTGGTAGGCCTCGGCGAGGTCGTGGGTCACGAGGACCGTGGCCTTCCCCCACTCCCGGATGATCCGTCCCAGCTCCTCGCGGAGCTGGCGGCGGAGCGGAGCGTCCAGAGCCGAGAGCGGCTCATCCAGCAGGAGGAGATCGGGATCAACGGCCAGGGCTCGTCCCAGGGCTACGCGCTGCTG
>JACQCL010000033.1 GCA_016201645.1 Candidatus Rokuibacteriota bacterium | reverse complement strand
GGAAGGATCCGCTCCACGTCATCCACGTACTGGAGGTCTTGCCGCCGATCATTCCGGGGACTGAGACCTTCTTCGCCGACGATCTGGAGCGGGCGATCGCGAAAGATCGCCGACGGGAGAAGGCCCAGCTCTCGGCGCTCATCCGGCGCCTCCGTCCCGGCCGGGTCAAGGTGTCCGCGGTCTGGCGGGAAGGACATCCAGCCACAGAAATCATCAAGGCGGCCGAGGAGCTGGCTGTCCAGGTGATCCTGATGGGAACGCGCCGGCGCTCGGAGTTGGAGAAGGCCGTTCTCGGTAGCGTCGCCACGGAAGTGGTTCGTCGCGCCCCGTGTCCCGTGCTCACCGTCCGGGAGAAATAAGGTCGGCCCTGTCCCACCTGGGGTGACGGCGCCTCAGGTGGGACCCTGCTTGGGCCGTTACTTCACTGAGCAACTTCTGAATTTCCAAGCCCTTCTTCCTGCTCCGCCGCGTGGCACCCCCGTTGCAGCTAGCGAATACGGAAGGCGACAAAGACCCATTCGGCGTGGAGAGAGCATGAAATTCAACAAGGTTCTGTTTCCCGTTGATGGCTCGGCCGTGGCGGAGGCGATCCTTCCATTCATCGAGCAGATTGCCGGCCCGCTGGACATGGAGATTACGCTCCTTCGCGTTGTCCCGCTGACGTCCCTCGACGTGGCGGGGATGGCCGGCGACGCGGGGGCAGGGGATCCGATCCTCAAGGAGCTTGACGCCCAGGGATACCTCGAGCCGCTGGTCCAGGCGCTCAGGGCCAAGGGGATCCGCGCCGGCGCGCGGGTTCGAATCGGAGACCCCTCGATCGAGATCGTGGCGGCGGCCAAGCAGATTGAAGCCGACCTGATCGCGATGACCACCCACGGGCGCAGCGGTCTCGGCCGGCTCCTCTTCGGCTCGGTGGCCGAGTCCGTCCTGCGCGCCGCCCCGATCCCGGTGTTTCTGATGCGGACGACTGAAGCGGCGCTTGAGAGCGCATTGGTGGAAAAGGGGAAGTCAGCGTGAGGAGGCCCGTCGTGGCGCCTGAAGCCTTGATCATCCAGGACGCTCTCAGCATCGAGCTGATCCGCCGCCGGCTCTCGGCCCAGGTGGTCGGGCGCCAGATCTACCTCTTCGGCGAGGTGCCCTCGACGAACGAGACCCTCCGCCACCTGACCAAGGCCGGGGCGCGGGAGGGGACCGTGGTGCTGGCGGAGAGCCAGACCGCCGGCCGGGGGCGGCTCGGCAAAGCCTGGTTTTCGCCCTTCGGGGTCAACCTCTATGCATCCATCCTGTTCCGGCCGACCATCAGCCCCGAGGCGGCCCCCGTCTTTTCCTTCATCGCCTCCCTCGCCCTGGCCGACGCGATCCGAGCGCTCGGGCTCCCGGCCGCCATCAAGTGGCCCAACGACATTCTCGTGGAACGGAAGAAAGTCGCCGGGGTTCTCGCCGAGGTGGCCACCGCCGGCGATCGGCTGGACTACGTGATCCTGGGCGTCGGGGTGAACCTCAACGTGGATCGCCAGGCGCTCCTTGAGGCGCTGGGAGACGCTGGCCACGCCGCGGCCGCGCTCCGCGAACTGACCGGGAAGGAGATTGATCGGAACGCCTTCTCCGCGAGCTTTCTCAACTTCCTCGACGAATGGCTCCTGGTCTATCGGGACCGGGGCGCTGCGGCCCTGCTCAAGGCCTGGCGAGACCGGGACATCTTGACGGGCCGCCGGGTACAGGTGCGGGAGCAGCGAATCACCTTCGACGGGCGAGCGCGGGGCGTCCACGCCGACGGGCAGCTTGTGGTTGAGGACTCGAAGGGCCTGACGCGCAAGGTGGTGGCGGGCGAGGTCCGCCTGCTGGACTGATCGAAATCACTGAAAGGAGTTGCCGTATGAAGCGAGTGCGTCGTATCCTTCACCCGACTGATTTCTCCCGCGCCTCGGGCGCGGCGTTCCTCAGGGCCGTGGCCCTGGCCAAGGTGAAGCGGGCGGAGTTGCTGCTGGTCCACGTGCTGCTCCCGCCGACGCCGTTCATCGGAGACGGCTACGTTTCGCCAAAGACCTACGAGGAGCTGGAGGCGGCGGCGCGCCGCGGCGCGCAGCGGCAGCTGGCCAAGCTCGCGGCCAGAGCCAAGAAAGCCACGGCGAAGGTCAAGGCGGTGCTGCTGGAGGGGACACCTTATTCCCAGATTGCGCGGGCAGCGCGGGCCAAGCGCGCGGACCTCATCGTGATGGGGACCCACGGTCGGACTGGCCTCAAGAAGTTCTTCCTCGGCAGCGTGGCCGAGCGCGTGATTGCGAGCGCGTCATGCCCCGTGCTCACCGTCCGCGGGAAGTAAATTCCGAAAAGAAGGAGAGAAACCATGAACGGCAATGAGCATCTCGACGAGCGACGGGAGGCCTCAACGGCCTCGCTCGCCCTGGTCGTGGGGATCCTGATCGGGAGCGCCCTAGCCTTCGTCCTGGCCACGGCTCCGTTCTCGGCCCTCCTGGGGGCGGGGCAGGGCGCCGTGCCGGCCATGTTCCACGGGCTGGCGGCGTTCCTCTATCTGTTCGTGGGCACCATCGGGCTCTATCTGGCCTGGCGCCTCTGGACGGGCCGCATCCGGGCTTTCGCCGATCTGCAGCTCCTGGCCACGGTGTCCGCCACGTTCTCGTTGCTGGCGATCGTCTTCGGGAACTGGCTTTACATCTACTATCGGGCCAAGGATTCGGGGAGCCCACGCTCGTGGTTTATGGCCAACATGCCGGTCGTCCACAAGATCTTCTTCGAGTTCAAGGAATTCATCGCGCTCTTCACCTTGCCCCTGACCGTGGCCGCCGCGTTCATCCTCTGGTACTACGGCGCCCAGGTCCTGGACCGGAAGTGGATGCGCTATACGGTGGCGGTGATCCTGGCCCTGTCGTTCTTCTACCTGGTGGTCGCGTTTGGGCTGGGGGCCGCGGTGACCAAACTGAAGCCCGCGTAGTCGGCGATAAGACGGCAAGAAGGAGAAAGATCATGAGTGGGAAGCTTCTTGAACGGGAGCGTGAGGTCGAGGTGGCGTGGACGCCCTCCGCGAGCAGGTTCATTCCGAACGGCGCCGCGGTGGCGGCGATCATCTCCGCCATGCTTGGCTTGATCACGCTCGCCGTCGTGAACTTGGGGACGGCCGCGTCGAAAGCCTTCAACGAGTGGGTTCACGGGATCGGCAAGCTCTGGATGCCGGGCGCCGAGGGGATCGGGCCGTACTCCGGCAAAGAGACGCTTTCCGCTCTCGTGTGGATCGGAAGCTGGATTGTTCTTCACGTGGCCCTGAGGAGCCGGGATCTGAACCTGGGTCGCTGGCTGATCGTGTTTCTCGTCGGGATCGGTATCGCCACGACGTTGCTCTGGCCCCCGGTCTTCGAGTACCTGGCCGGACACTGATTAAAGGAGAAACATCATGAAGCGTCTATTGACGATCGTCGCGGCAGTCGCGCTCGCCGCCCTCGTCGTCGGCGCGGCGCTGGCCCAGATGGGGCCGGGGCCTCGTGGGCCCATGGGGCCCGGGCCCGAGCAGATGGGAAAGATGATGGACATGATGGCCCAGATGCAGGAGCAGATGCGGGGGATGCAGGGGATGGGCCCGATGCAAGGTCGCATGGGCCACATGATGGGGATGATGGGGCAGATGCAGCAGATGATGACCCAGCATCAGGAGATGATGAAGCAGTACTGCCCTGGGACGGCAGGCGGGCAGCCTCCAAAGTAGGGCGGACAGGCTGGGGCGGGGGTCCGATGGTCGAGCGGGCTGAGCTTCAGGCGTATCTTGCCCGGGTTCTCCGGCGGCCGGTCGAGCTGCTGGGCGTGAGGCCGCTCAAGAGCGGCCTCGGCGAGGAGGGGGATCCCAAAGCGTTCGGCTACGGGGTCCCGCTCGAGGTGGAGTGTCTGGTGGGCGGCGAGCCCCGGCAGTTTGTGCTTGCCCAGATCCGTCCCGAGGCGGGCTTCGGCCACGAATATCCGGCT
>JACQCL010000032.1 GCA_016201645.1 Candidatus Rokuibacteriota bacterium | reverse complement strand
GTCTATTACGTGCATTACGCTCACGCAAGGATCTCGAGCATCTTCCAGCATCTGAGGGAAAAGAAGCTCCCCGTCCCCGACTGGCGGCGGGTGGACCTCGGTCGGCTCAACCTCCCGGAAGAGATGTCGTTGATTAAGCGCCTGCTCCAGTTTCCCTACGTGGTTGCGGCCGCTGCCCGAGCGCTGGAGCCCCACCGGATCGCTTATTACCTCCAGGAACTGGCCGGTCTATTCCACCCCTACTACAACCGGCACCGCGTGATCTCCGGCGACAAGGAACTGATGTATGCGCGCCTAACTCTGGTAGCTGGCGTTAGGCTGGTCATCCGAAATGGCCTGGACTTACTCGGGGTCTCGGCACCGAAAAAGATGGAGAAGAAAAGGTGATGGGCGGGCGAAACGGCAGGCCTCGACCGCGATCGCGCTCCGGCGTGGGCCGCGGCTTCGTTCTGACGGTCGCCGGCGTCGTGACGCTGTCGCTGGCCTTCGGTCTTGGCGTCCTCGTCGGACGGCAGTGGGCGCGCAATCATCCGGCGACGGCGCAGACCGAGCCGGCCAAGCGGCCTCCCGCCCGACGCGGGCTGAGCGAGGCGGCACCCGAGCGGGCGCCTCAGATTCAGGAAAAACTCACCTTCTACCAGACCCTGGCGGCGCCGCTCGCCTCAACGCCTCCCCCGCCGAAGCCTGACGCGAAGGCGCGTGAGGATGCGACCAAGGATCGCGGGAAGGCACCGCCCGAAGCCAGCGGTGCGCAATACACGGTTCAGGTTGTGGCCTACAGCACGAGGCCTCCGGCCGATGACCTCGAGCGGAAGCTCAAGGATGCCGGGTACGAGGCCTACGTGGTCCCGGTCGGCGCCGACGACGGCCCGACACCCTACCGGGTCCGCGTGGGGACCTTCGCCACCCGGGCCGAGGCCGAGCAGGTGGCGGAGCGCCTGCGGAGCGAGCGCGGCCTGTCGCCCTTCGTCACGACCCGGTGAAAGGCTCGGCTCCCTGTGGGTCATCGCCTGGGCCGAGTCCTGATCGCCCATGAGGAGATTGCTCGCCGGGTTCGCGAGCTCGGCCTGTCTCTCTCCCGAGACTACGACGGGAAGAACCCCCTCCTCGTCGGGGTGCTCAAGGGCGCGGTGGTCTTCCTGGCGGACCTCGTGCGGGCCACCGACATCCCGCTGGCGGCCGATTTCATCGCCGTCGGGAGCTACGGGGGGACCACCCGGTCTTCGGGCGTGGTGAAGATCACAGCCGACCTGTCGGTCTCCATCGAGGATCGCCACGTGGTGGTCGTGGAGGACGTCATCGACACCGGGCGCACCATCAGCTACCTCAAACGCAACCTCCAGACCCGCCGTCCGGCCAGCCTCAAGGTCGTGGCGCTCTTGGATAAGAGCGAGCGGCGCGAAGTCGAGGTGGCGCTGGACTATGTGGGGTTCACCATCCCAAACGAGTTCGTGGTCGGGTACGGGCTGGATTACCAGGGGTTCTACCGAAACCTCCCGTACATCGCGGCCCTGGAGGAAGACTCCGCGGGCTGACCTTGTGGGCCTCGGCGTGTGTGCTATAATCAATTGATATTTTTCTCTAGTTGTTTCAATTCCAGGCCCACGGGGCGGAGGCCCGTAGGAGATGCAGGTCAGAGCACCGATGAATCAATTCAAAAACCTCGTCCTCTGGATGGTGATCATCCTGACGGGCATCCTCGTCTTTCAGCTCTTTCAGGCCAACCAGCCGCGGAAGGAAGAGATCGTGTTCTCCGATTTCCTCAAGAAAGTGGAGGGCGGGGAGGTGCGGGAGGTCACGATCCGTGGCAATGCCGTCTCCGGCCGGTTCCTCAACAACGAACCCTTCAACACGTACACGGTGGACTATCCCGATCTGGTGAAGATGCTGCGGGATCGCGGCGTTCGCATCATTGTGAAGCCCCCGGACGGCAATCCGTGGTACACGATCCTGGTGCAGTGGATCCCCATGCTCCTGTTCATCGGCGTCTGGATCTTCTTCATGCGCCAGATGCAGGGCGGCGGCGCGAAGGCACTCTCCTTCGGCAAGGCCCGGGCGCGCCTCATCTCGGAGAAGCAGAACAAGGTGACCTTTCAGGATGTGGCGGGCGTGGATGAGGCCAAGGAGGAGCTCAGGGAGATCATCGAGTTCCTGAAGGATCCTCAGAAGTTTCAGAAGCTCGGGGGGAAGATCCCCAAGGGCGTGCTGCTGGTGGGACCTCCCGGCACGGGGAAGACCCTCCTCGCCAAGGCGATCGCCGGCGAGGCCAACGTGCCGTTCTTCTCGATCTCGGGGTCGGACTTCGTCGAGATGTTCGTCGGGGTGGGCGCGTCGAGAGTCCGCGACCTCTTCGGGGAGGGCAAGAAGCACGCGCCCTGCATCATCTTCATGGACGAGATCGACGCGGTCGGGCGGCACCGGGGCGCGGGCCTCGGCGGCGGCCACGACGAGCGCGAGCAAACGCTGAACCAGCTCCTCGTGGAGATGGACGGCTTCGAGACCAACGACGGAGTGATCCTGATCGCCGCCACGAACCGGCCGGATGTGCTCGATCCCGCGCTCCTCAGGCCCGGGCGCTTCGACCGCCAGGTGGTGGTGCCGCGACCCGACGTCAAGGGCCGCGAGGAGATCCTCAAGGTCCACTCGCGGCGGATCCCCCTGAGTACCGACGTGGAGCTCAAGGTGCTCGCCCGGGGCACGCCCGGATTTTCGGGGGCCGATCTTGCCAATCTCGTCAACGAGGCGGCCCTCCTGGCGGCGCGGCAGAACAAGAAGTCGGTGGAGATGCTCGACTTCGAGAACGCCAAGGACAAGGTCCTGATGGGCGTGGAGCGCCGCTCGATGATCATCAGCGAGGACGAGAAGCGGACCATCGCCTACCACGAAGCGGGACACGCTCTCGTCGCCGACTTCCTGCCCGGCACCGACCCCGTGCACAAGGTCACGATCATCCCCCGGGGGCGCGCGCTGGGCCTGACCCAGCAGCTGCCCACCGACGACAAGTACAACTATTCGAAGGAGTACCTGGTCAACCGGATCACGATCCTGCTGGGCGGCCGCGCCGCCGAGGAAATCGTGCTGCAGCAGCAGACCACGGGCGCCGGGGACGATCTGGAAAAGGCGACGGAGATGGCGCGGAAGATGGTGTGCGAGTGGGGGATGTCCGAGAAGCTCGGCCCCCTGACGTTCGGCAAGAACGAGGAGCACATCTTCCTCGGCCGCGAGTTCGCCCGGCACAAGGACTACAGCGAGGACACGGCGATCCAGATCGACGCCGAGATCAAGCGGATCGTCACCGACTGCGCCTCCAAGGCGCGGCAGATCCTCGAGGAGAACCTGGAGCGGCTTCACGCCCTGGCGCGCGCGCTCCTGGAGCGCGAGTCCCTGGACGGGGAGGAGGTCTCCCGCATCCTCCGCGCCTCGACCTTCCAGGGCGCGCCTGCTACGGCGTAATACTCGGAGGGGGGCGTAAGCCCCCCTTCCGATTCCTCCCCCCGGAACAAGATTGCGGGGGCAAAGCCCCCGCTCGATAGTCGGAGGGGCCTCGACGGCCCCCTCCGAGACCTCCCCCATCGATTGCGGGGGCAAAGCCCCCGCTCGAAGAGCCCGCGCTCGAACAGGTGAGTGCTCCTCCCATTCCCTGAAATCTCCCCATCCCTGTCGGCCCCGTCGGTGGTATTTTTGTCTGCGGAGGTCGTATGCAGCGTCGGGCCGTCCTGGGAGGAGTCGAGGTTGGCGACGGGGTGCCGGTCGCGGTGATCGGCGCCCTCAACGTCAGCCCGGAATCGTTCTACGCCGGCTCGGTCGTCCGCGATCGCGATCAGCTGCTCACGGCGGCGCAGCGTATGGTCGAGGCCGGCGCCGTCATCGTGGACGTCGGCGGCATGTCCACCGCACCCTACCTGGCAACCCGAATTTCAGAGGCGGAGGAGGCCGAGAGGCTGGCGCGCGCCGTCGAGTGGCTGGCGGCCAAGCTCTCAGTTCCGGTCTCCGCGGATACCTGCCGGGCCGGCCCGGCTCGGGCCGCGCTGAGCGCCGGGGCGACGATCGTCAACGACGTGAGTGGCCTGACGGCGGATGCCGAGATGGCGCCGCTCGTCCGGCGGACGGGGGCCGGGCTGATCGTGATGGCCAATCCCCGGCGACCGGCGGCAGCGGGAAGCCAACCGACCGATGTCATCCTGGGCCTCCTCGGAGAGACCCTCGCCCTTGCGCGTGAGGCCGGGATTGACGAGAAGCGGGTCGTCGTGGATCCGGGCATCGGCTTCTTCAGGAGTTCGAATCGGCCGTGGCACGAGTGGGATTGCCGGGTGCTCGGAAGCCTCGGAGCCCTCGCCGAGCTCCGGCGGCCGATCTGCGTGGGTGTCTCTCGCAAATCGTTCATCGAAGCTGTGGCGGGCGCGGGAAATCCCGAAGACCGCCTGCCAGGATCGCTGGCAGCCAGCGCCATCGCCGTCTTCAATGGGGCTCACCTGATCCGGTGCCACGACGTCGCCGAGACCCGCCAGGCGGTGCGCGTCGCCGAAGCGATCCGCGGGCAGGCTTGAGACCCCCATGACGCGCCTCTTCGGCACCGACGGGATCCGCGGGGTGGCAAACCAGGAGCCGCTGACCCCGGAGACGACCTATCGGCTGGGGCGGAACATCGTCGCAACGCTCCTGGAACACCAGGGGGTGCCTCGGGCCCGCCTGGTGATCGGGCGCGACACGCGCCTGTCGGGTCCCATGCTGGAGTCCTCCCTCGTCGCGGGCGCGCTCTCCGCAGGGGCTGAGTGCTACTCGGTCGGCGTGCTCCCGACTCCGGCGGTGGCCTTCCTGTCGCGGCACTTGGAAGCTCACGGCGGGGTCGTGCTGTCGGCCTCCCACAATCCCTTCGAGGATAACGGCATCAAGCTGTTCTCCCCCGACGGGACGAAGTTCCCGGATGCCTGGGAGGAAGAAATCGAGGCGCGCTTCGACGCCCCGGACGCGGCGGCGCGGCCCACGGGGAGGGCGGTGGGGCGCCTCGTGGTGTACGAGCGGGCCGAGGCCGATTACCTGGCCTTCTGCCGCCGAGGAGTGGACCTTCGGCTGGACGGCCTCGTCGTCGCGCTGGACTGCGCTCACGGGGCGACCTATCGTCTGGCCCCCCGCTTGTTCCGGAGTCTCGGCGCGCGGGTCCTTGCCTTGGGGATCCGCCCCGATGGGACGAACATCAACCGCCGCTCCGGTTCCCTCCATCCGGAGGCTCTTCAAAAAAAGGTCCGGGCGAGCGGCGCCCAGGTCGGGTTGGCCTTCGATGGGGACGGCGACCGCTTGATCACGGTGGATGAGACGGGGGAGGTTCGGGACGGGGATTATATCCTCGCCATCTGTGCCCGCCATCTGGCCTCACGAGGGCAACTCAAGGGGAGCCTGGTGGTCACCACGGTGATGGCGAACCTGGGCCTGGATCGCTCCCTCGCCGAGGCCGGGATCCGGACGCTGAAGACCCAGGTCGGTGACCGCTACGTCCTGGAGGAGATGCGGAAGGTCGGGGCCAATGTGGGCGGGGAGCAATCCGGACACCTGATCTTTCTCGACCGCGCGACCACCGGAGACGGGTTGATCAGCGCGCTCCAGCTCCTGACGGTCGCGCAAGAGACGGGCAAATCCCTGGGCGAGCTGTCGCGCTGCCTGACGAAGTTCCCTCAGGTGCTCCTCAACGTCCAGGTCCGAGAGAAGCCCCCCCTCGAGAGGATTCCGGGGCTGGATGCCGGCATCAGGCAAGTCGAGGCGCAGCTCGACGGCAAGGGGCGCGTGCTGGTCAGATATTCAGGCACCGAGCTGCTGGCGCGGGTCATGATCGAAGGGGAGGATCAGGCCCGGATTCAGGTCATGGCCGAATCGCTCGCGGCGATCATCGAACGGGCCGTCGGCCTCAGGAGAGCCAAGTGATCATCAAGGGGGTGGGCGTTGACCTGGTGAAGATCCCCCGCATGCGGAAGGTCGTTGAGCGCTGGCAGGATCGGTTTCTCCGGCGGGTCTTCACGGACGCGGAGATCGCGTACTGCCGGACGCGCCGCGACCCGGTTCCCCACCTGGCCGCCCGCTTCGCCGCCAAGGAAGCGGCCTTGAAGGCGCTGGGGATTGGGCTTCGTCTCGGGGTCAGCTGGCGGGAACTCGAGGTCCGGCGGGAGCGGGGTCAGCCCCCGGTGCTGGTGTTGTCGGGAAAGAGTCGGCGCATCGGCGAGGCGCTGGGAGGCCGTCGGCTGCTCCTGAGTCTCACCCACGACGGCGATTACGCCTTTGCCCAGTGTGTGCTGGTCGGCGATGAGTCCACGGCAGGGGGGGATGCGGCCCATGCGGAGGCTCGCTAGAGGCGTGGCGATCCTGGCCCTCCTCGCTCAGGGCTGCGCGCCGCTCCGCGTTGAGCCGGAGGCGCTCCCGAGCGCGGGACCGCTGGTGTCTCAGAAGGGTCGCCCCGGCCTTGTGATCGGCGCCCCCCATGGGATGTCAGACGCCGAGACCGAGCGGATGAGCCGTGAGCTGGCGCGCCGGACGGGGTTTGGGCTGGTTGTGGCCCGGTATGGAGACCTTGACTCCGGCCGTCGCCGCCTCAACGTCAACCGCCCGACGGAAGGGACGCAGGGAGGGTCCCCCTCGGAGGAGGTCTCAACCGCCGAGGCCCGCCAGGTCTATGAGGCCTACGTCGGCCGGGTGAGGGAAGTGGCCCAGGGGCCGCTCAACCTGTACGTGGAGGTCCACGGCAACGTCCGGGAGGAAAGCGCCGGGAGCATCGAGATCGCTACGGTGGGGGTGAGCCGGGAAGAGGCCTGGATGCTCAAGACCCTCTTGGAGCTGATCCGCGACGCTCACCTGGGGGGAAAGCCCGAAGTCCCCAGCCTCCAGGTCCTCGTGGAACCGCTGGATCGGCTCTACTACACGGCGTCCGCGGTCAAGCAGGCCGGCATCCTCACGCTGCCTCAACGCGCGATCCACATCGAGCTCCCGCGGGGCGCCCGCACCCTCGGGCGGGAGGCCTATACTGACGTGCTGGCCGACTTCCTGACTCAGGCCTCCGGCCTTCTCCTCACGAGAGGACAGTAGCGCCGTGCTCCCGGTCTTCACCGCAGAGGAGATGCGCCGCCTCGACCGGCGCGCCATGACCGAGCTCGGGATTCCCGGCACGACCCTCATGGAAAACGCCGGGGCCGGAGCGGCGCGCGAGATGCGGTCGGAGTTCGGTCCCCTCCGGGGCAAGACGGTGGTGATCCTCTGCGGGAAAGGCAACAACGGGGGAGATGGGCTTGTCGTGGCGCGGCACATCATGCGAAGCGGGGCTCGCGTCCGCGCTTTTCTTTTTGCGGCGGCGCGGGATGTCAAAGGGGATGCGGCGGTCAAGCTGAGGGAATTTCAGCGCTCCCGGGGTCGGCTGGCCGAGGTGATCAGGGAAGAGAGCTTCAAAGAGGTCGAGCAGGCCCTCGGGAGTGCCGACCTCGTCGTGGATGCGCTGCTCGGGACCGGGCTCACCGGTCCGGCGGAAGGGTTGATCGCCCGGGCCATCGGAGCGATCAACGCGGCTCGACGTCCCGTCGTGGCCCTGGACCTTCCCTCCGGCCTCTCCTCGGACACAGGAGGACTGCTGGGCCCCACGGTCGCCGCCACGCTCACGACGACGTTCGCCGGCCTCAAGCGGGGGCTCGTCCTCTATCCCGGCGCCGCCAACGCCGGGACAGTCCGGGTGGTTCCCATCGGGATTCCTCCTGCTGAAGTCACGCGGGGAGTCTCGGTCTTCCTCCTCGAACCCTCCGACATCCGCCCGCTCTTTCCGGCGCGTCCCCGTGACGCCCACAAGGGAAGCTTCGGCCATCTGCTGGTGGTCGCGGGCTCCGTGGGGAAGACGGGGGCGGCGGCCCTGGCGGGGCGGGCGGGACTCAGGAGCGGGGCCGGGCTCGTGACGATCGCCTGTCCCGCGAGCCAGCAGCCGATCGTGGCGGCGCTCGGAATGGAGACGATGACCGAGCCTCTTCCGGAAACGCCCTCCCAGTCCCTGGCGCTGAAGGCGAAAGACCGCCTCCTCGACCTGGCAGGGCGGGTCGAGGCCGTGGCTCTCGGACCGGGGATCTCGCTCGATCCCGAGACTCTCTCGCTTGCGCGGGAGTTGGTGGCGGAGGTGCGCCGGCCCATGGTGGTGGATGCCGACGGCCTCACTGCGCTGGCCGGACACCTCGACCTCTTGAAGCGCGCCCCGGCTGCGCGGTGCCTGACTCCCCATCCGGGAGAGATGGTGCGGATGCTGGGGATCACGGTCGCCGAGGTTCAGGCTCACCGGATCGAAACCGTTCGGGCCTTTTGCCAGCGCTACGGGGTGTTCGTGGCGCTGAAGGGAGCGAGGACGGTCATTGGGGAGCCGGACGGCAAGATTGTTTTGAACCCGACAGGCAACCCGGGGATGGCCAGCGGCGGTGCCGGCGATGTCCTCACGGGAATGGTTGGCGCGTTCCTGAGCCGAGCCATGCCGCCCTCAGCGGCACTTCAGGCTGCCGTGTACCTCCACGGTCTGGCGGGCGACCTGGCGCGGGACGAGTGCGGTGAAGAGGGGCTCGTCGCCGGAGACGTCCTGGAGGCCATTCCACGGGCGATTGTCAGGACCCAAGCCGGTGGCGGCTAAGCTGCGGGCGGTGAGACGCGAGGCGTCGCGGGTGAAGCTCCGATACGTGAGCGGAAGTCCCGAGGAGACCCAGCGGGTCGGTGAGGCCCTGGGGGGACGGCTCGGGCCGGGCGACGTGGTGGCCACCATCGGAGAGCTGGGGACCGGGAAGACCTGTTTCCTCCAGGGACTCGTGCGCGGCCTGGGAGTCACGGAGACGGCCACGAGTCCCACCTTCGTCCTGATCAACCACTACCGGGGTCGTCTTCCGGTCCATCACCTCGACGCCTACCGGACTCGGAGCCTGACGGAGCTCCTCGACCTCGGCCTGGAGGAGTTCTTCTACGGGGACGGCGTGACGGTGGTGGAGTGGGCTGACAAGCTGCTCGCGCTGCTTCCTCCGCACGCCATCACGGTGAAGATCTCCGGGCTCGGGAACGAGCCGCGCGAGATCGTGATCGAGGGGCTCCCCGAGGACGTATCGCTTTCTTGACATTGACCGGTTCGGGCCCGCGTGATACGAGGCTCGTTGACCCTATGAGCCGCGCCTCACGGATCAGCGACTGGCCCGCCGGGGAGCGCCCCCGCGAGCGGCTCTATCTCAAGGGACCCGACTCCCTGGCCGATGCCGAGCTGCTCGCCCTCCAGTTGGGGACCGGCATCCGGGGGCAGACGGCCGTTGACGTGGCCCGTGAAATGCTCGCGGAGTACGGTTCACTGTCGGGATTGGCAGGGCGCGGCGTCGCGGAACTGATGCGGATCCGGGGGGTGGGACGCGCGAAGGCGGTCAGGCTGGCGGCGACATTCGAGCTGACCCGACGCCTTCGCTCCCGCGGGAGCGACGGCAGGATCACCCTGGGAAGTCCGGAGCGCGTGTTCGCCCATTTCGGACCGCTGATGGAACATCTTCAGAAAGAGGTGTTCCGGGTTGTGCTCCTGGACGCCCAGAACGGGTTCCTCAAGGATGTCGTGGTCTCGGAGGGGACGCTCTCGGCGAGCCTGGTCCATCCCCGGGAGGTCTTCAAGCCCGCGATCCTCGAGTCAGCCGCCTCGTTGATCCTGCTGCACAATCACCCGAGCGGCGATCCGACGCCGAGCAAGGAGGACCTCCGGCTGACCCGTCAGCTGGCAGAGTGCGCCCGGCTCCTCGACTTTCGAATCCATGACCACGTCATCGTGGGGAAGGGGCGATTCGTCAGCCTCGCCCAACGGGGGGTGCTCTAGCCCTTCGCGAGCTTTTCGACGTCCTTCTTGGGCATCGCGTGGATCCGGCCGAGGAGGGTTTTGACCTTCCGCTCCGAAACGCGGTCGGCCAGGATCAGCTTCTTCGATTTGGTGCCGTTGACGATGTAAGCCACCCAATCATCCAGGTTCGGCGTCCCGCGCCACGCGACCGTGAGCCTGCTGAGCCGCAACCGACGCCGTCCCTCGATCTTCGCGAGTGGTTTTCGGCTGGCCTCCATGAGCGATCTCCGTCGTTCTCTTCGTTCACCGCTCGCAAAAAACAAACTCCGATGATAAAAGCAAGTGCAACGCGACAACATTATTGGCGTCCAGAAAAATTGTCAAGGGCTCGTTTCGCCGCGTTCGGCGCGCCTTCGCGGGGGGTGCCCCCTCCGAAGCCTCATCAGACCGGCAAATTTTCACGACACCCCTCGCCTGTGGACGGTAGGACGCTCGTTTTGGGCGACCCCCACCCGGAGAGCGCGTCGGGACAAGCAATTTTGGCCGCTGTGGATTAGTGTGGATAAGTGGATAACTTGTGGGTATCAGTGGTTGGTCCCCCGACGCCGGAGATCGTCGAGACAGGCGATTGCGCGCCGATCCAGC
>JACQCL010000111.1 GCA_016201645.1 Candidatus Rokuibacteriota bacterium | reverse complement strand
GAGGGCAGATTTGAACGCCTCCCGGACCTCGCGGCCGACCTCGTCCATCTCAAGGTTGACGTCGCTAAGGACGCGACGAAGACGATCCCCATCGTCACTGCTGCAGCTTGGAATCCTGTTGAGAGCGGGCTCGTCGCCAGCCTTGCGCGGCCGAGGGGAAATATCACCGGCCTGACCACCAATGCGGGCCCCGAGATAGTCGGCAAACAGCTCGAGTTGCTCAAGGAGGCCGTCCCCAAGGTCTCCCGGGTAGCCGTCCTCTGGAATCCCAATAATCGAGCTGCCGGACCTTCTTTGAGGGAGGCTGAGGTCGCGGCCCGGTCGTTGAGGCTGCAGCTTCAAATCCTGGAGGCGCGAGGTCCCGACGAGTTCGAGAGCGCCTTCTCCGCCATGGCCCGAGAGCGTGCCGGCGCGCTCCTCGTCGTGACAGACCCGATGTTCTTTCTTAACCGAACCCGCCTCGCAGACTTCGCGATAAAGAGCCGGCTGCCGGCAATGCTCGGTTTCCGTGAGTATGTGGAGGCCGGGGGTCTCATCGGCTATGCGGCGAGCTTGGCTGATCTTTGGCGCCGGGCTGCTACCTACGTGGACAGGATCCTCAAAGGCGCCAAGCCCGCCGACCTCCCCATGCAGCAACCGACGAAGTTCGAGCTGGTCCTGAATCTCAAGACCGCCAAGGCTCTCCGCCTCACGATCCCCCAGTCCGTCCTCCTCCGCGCTGACCACGTGATCCAGTGAGAGCGGCGCGTTGACTTTTCCCCTCGGTCGTCTATACTGATTGCCTTGTTTTCTGGCGGTTCATGGCTGACCTGCGCGAGTATCCGGAGGCCCCGAGGGTTGGCGTGGGCGCGGTCGTGCTGAAGGACGGCTGTGTCCTGCTGATCCGGCGCGATCGCCCGCCCGCCGAGGGGAAATGGAGCATTCCCGGGGGGCTGGTCAACCTCGGCGAGACGACGGAACGGGCCGCGGTCCGCGAGGTGGCGGAGGAGTGCGGCCTCAGGGTTCGGCTCCGGGGCGTGGCGGGCGTTGTGGACCGCATTATCTCCGACCCCGACGGGCGGGTCCGCTATCATTACGTCCTCATCGACTATGTCGCCACCCCCGAATCCGGCGATCTCCGTCCCGGCAGCGACGCGGCCGACTGCCGCTGGGTGCCGATCGGCGAGCTTGAACGCTACGAAACGACGGAGGGACTCGCGGCGATGGTGGCCCGGGCCGTGAGGCTCAGCGAAGGAGGCCTATTGGGATGAAGCTCACGTTCCAAGCCCGCTCCGTGATTGAGGCCGAGGGGGATGTGCTGGTTGTGGGAGGCTATGCCGAGGAGATGCGGCTGTCGCCTGCAGTGGCCGCCTTGGACCGGGCCCTCAAAGGGCTGCTCTCCGAGGTGCTGCGGTCGGAAAAGTTCGAGGGCAAGCCCGAGCAGCTCGCCTACGTTCACACAGCCGGCCGTCTTCCCGCCAAGCGCGTCCTCGTCGTCGGGCTGGGGAAACGGAAGGAGCTGGACTCTGAGCGGGTTCGCCGAGCTGCTGCCCTCGCGCTCAGACGATCCCGTGACCTCGGGGCGAGGATCGTCTCGACCGCCCTCCTGGGCGAGGGTCTTTCTCCCAAGCTTCGAGCCCAAGCGCTGGCCGAGGGCGCGCTCCTCGGGAGCTACACCTTCGACCGCTACAAGCGGGAAAAGAACAAGAAGGCGATCGAAGAGCTGCGGGTCGTGGATCGGGAGCGCCGCTTGGATGTCCACGTGAGGGCCGGCCTCAGGCTCGGGGAGATCTTCGCGGCGGCCACGTGCTTCGCGCGGGACCTCGTCAACGAGCCCGCCAACCAGGTGACTCCCGCCTATCTCGCCCGAGCCGCCACGCAGATTGCGAAGGACGGGAGGCTCGAGCTCAAGATCTACGATCGGGCCGAGTGCCAGAAGCTTGGGATGGGCGCCTACCTCGGGGTGGCTCAGGGGAGCCTAGAGCCGCCGAAGTTCATCCACCTCACGTACCGGCCGCCGGGACGGGCGCGCCGGAGGATCGCGATCGTCGGCAAGGGGATTACCTTCGACTCGGGCGGGCTCGACCTCAAGCCCGCCGACGGTATGCTCAGGATGAAGGACGACATGTCGGGGGCGGCGGCGGTCCTCGCGATCATGCAGGCGTTGCTCACCCTCGGTCCGCCTCAGGAGGTCCACGGCATCATCGCGGCCACCGAGAACATGCCTTCGGGGAGCGCCCAGCGTCCCGGGGACATCGTGCGCGCGATGAACGGGACGACGATCGAGATCGGCAACACCGACGCCGAAGGGCGCCTCACGCTCGCGGACGCGCTGGCCTACGCCGTCAAGGAGGTCAGGCCGCAGGAGATCATTGACCTGGCCACGCTGACGAGCGCGATTGTGGTCGCGCTCGGCAACGGCTGCTCCGGCGTGATGTGGAACGACAAGCTGCTGGCCGACCGCGTGCTCGTCGCCGCCGGGGCCGCGGGCGAGCGGATGTGGCCGCTGCCGCTCGTGGACGAGTACAGGGAGTTGCTCAAGAGCGACGTCGCCGACCTGAACAACGTCGGGCCGCGCGGCGGGGGGGCCATCACTGCGGGGCTCTTTCTCAAGGAGTTCGCGGGCGCGACGCCGTGGGTGCACCTCGACATCGCTGGGACGGCCTTCAGCGAGAAAGACCTGCCGCTCGGCCCGAAGGGCGGCACCGGCGTCGGCGTGCGCACCGTCCTGAGCTACCTCATGGCCTTCAGCGAGAAAGACCTGCCGCTCGGCCCGAAGGGCGGCACCGGCGTCGGCGTGCGCACCGTCCTGAGCTACCTCATGGTCCAGACTGGTCGTCGGTGACGAGCGGCGTCGATCTTCACTCCCACACGACCGCGTCCGACGGCGCGCTCGAGCCGCGGGAGCTGGTTCAGGAAGCTGCCCGACGCGGCGTGCGTGTGCTGGCCATCACGGACCACGACTCCACTGAGGCGCTCGCGGAAGCCTTCGACGAGGTCGCGAAGCATCCTCCCATGACCCTCGTCCCCGGCATCGAGATTAACTGCGATGTGGACGGCGGCGAGGTGCACATCCTGGGATACTTCCTCGAGTACCAGACGGCGTGGTTCCAGGCGTTTTTGCGAGAGCAGCGTGCCGAGCGGAGGGACCGCGTGTACCGGATCGCGGCCCGGCTGGCAGAACTCGGGATGCCCATTGATCCCGCAGAAGTTTTCGCGCTCGTCAAGGAGGGCTCAGCGGGCCGCCCCCACATCGCCCAGGTGCTGGTGTCGCGTGGGTACGTGAAGAGTTTCCGCGAGGCGTTCGATCGGTACCTGCGGGCCGGGGGGCCGGCCAACGTGGCCCGGAAGCAGCTCGCTCCGGCCCAGGCGGTGGACATCATCCGCCGGGTGGGCGGCGTCCCGGTCTTGGCTCACCCTGGCCTGGCCGGGCGGGACGACATTATCCCCGACCTGGTGCGGGCGGGGCTCATGGGGATCGAGTGCTACTACCACGAGCACTCGGCCGCTCAGACGCGGATTTATCTTCAGATGTGCACTGACCTCGGTCTGGTCGCAACCGGTGGCTCGGACTTCCACGGGCTGCACATCGGCAGGACGAATCCGCTGGGCAGCCCCTCCGTCCCACTCTCGGCGTACGAGGCGCTCAGGGCGAAGGCCCAGGAGGCGCGCGCCGCTCGCCCTATTTGACGGGGGGCACGGAGGGCATCCGGACGCGCGTCCACATGTTGATCACGAAGAGGGCGGCGCCCAGGAGCTGGCCGAGACTCCCAAGCGCCACGAGGACGCGGAGGAGCGGCGCGCTCGACCAGCCGGCGGCGACCTCCGCGGCCGCGCGGAGCGCGGTCGAAAGCGTCATCACCCAGTACACGGCCTCGGCCAGCTCGGGGCGGTAGCGCGTGTCCTCCTTCGCGGGCCGAGGGAACATCCAGGTCGCCACGCCCATGACCATCATCAGCATGAACCCCACGAGCAGCAGGTGGACGTGGGCGGTGATGGCGAGTCGGGGCGGGTAGGCGCCCAGGAGAAATTCTCCCACCGTCAGGTAGCCGCCCAAGAGAAGGCCCACCACCAGAAAGGCGAAGCTCGTCTTGATGTAGCGTCGGACGAGCGGAGGCATCGGGGCGGTCCCTCAGGGGACGTACTTTGGAAAGATCGGGCGGAGAGTTTCCGGCGGGTTCATCGTGAGCAATCTGGGGATCCGCCGCTTGGAGTACGCGCGGCTCCCGGCGAAGGTGATCGCCCCCGAGGCGAGGCGCGCGCCGTCGGACGCGAGGACCGCCGCCTCGGTCTTCCAGAAGTGACCGCGCCCGCCCACCGCCGTCACCCGGTCTCGGGCGCCGACCGCCAGCAGCGTGCTCCCAAACAGTTGACTCGGACGATGAAGGGCGACGGTGAGTTCCGTGGTCACTCCCGCTTCGCCGGAAGCCAGCGCCCCGAGCCACCAGGCCATCTCGTCCAGGAGCACGGTGAAGAGAGCCGGGGCGATCCGGCCGTCGGAGGTGCGGTAGGTGTCCGGCGGGTGATGTTCGCTCCAGACCCAGCGGTCATCGAAGCGGAGTCGGACCCGGAGGCCGAGCGGGTTCTCGCTCCCGCAAGCCACGCAGCCGCGGGAGGTTGGAACGCGAAGGCCCTTGTCGGTTGGACCTGTCCACCCCCACTGAGGAGCCGGTTCGGCAGCGACCCGCGTCGCGTGCCCGTGCGCCAGCGGTTGACCGTGGTCTCCGAGGACGAGGGTGACCTCATCGCCCGAGGCCCGGGCGACGAGAGGAAGGGAGGTCTCAAGCGGGACGCTCTTGTCGATCTGCACCGCGATCGTCCGGGGAGTGGGCGGGGGAATCTGTCGTGCCGCCGCGGCGTCGAGGGCGGCGAGAATTCCGCCGCCGTGAGCCGCCTCGGGGAACCCCTGGAGCGCGGCGGCCAGCGTGAGGCGTCCGGTCCCGTCGGCGCCCATGCTGAGGCCCTCAGCGAGCACCCGGTCGATGCTATTCAGGGGTCGTTCCGGTCAGGGGTCGGAGCAGTCGCGCGTATAGCCGCACCTGGGGCAAACGATCTTGCAGTGGATCTCCCGCATGCGCTCGCCGCAGACGTTGCACGTGTCGCTCGGCTCGGGGCCCCGTGGATCGCTCATGATATAATCCGTGCTGCCGCCGAGGCCATTCTACTGCCGGTGACCCGGGAAGATCAACGCGCGTGATCCCCTCCCTGCCATCCGTTCTGACCGGCCAGTTCTTCCGGGTCACCTCGATGAACTTTTTCTTCTTCGCCAGCGTCAACGCCTACGTCCTTCTGCCCCTCCATATCCAGCAAATCGGCGGCAGCGAGGCCCAGATCGGCCTCGTCATGGGGATGTACAGCGCCGCGGGGATATTCTGCCAGCCGTTGGTGGGGGTCTGGGTGGATCGCGTGGGCCGTCGTCCGTTCCTCCTCCTGGGCGTGAGCCTCGCGGCCGCCTCGTCCGTCGGCTTCAACCTCTTCGCGTCGCTTCCCATCCTGGGGGCTCTCAGAAGCCTCCAGGGGATCGGGTTCTCGGCCTTCTTCGTGGCCAATTACACGATGGTCGTGGATCTGGTGCCGCCTGAGCGGCGCGGCTGGGCGCTGGGGATCTTCGGAATTTCCGGCCTCCTCTCCACCGCGCTCTCCCCCCTGGCCGGGGAGTTCGTAATCCGGCATTTCGGCTTTCACGCCTTCTTTGCCATGACGACCCTGCTGGCTCTGGTGGCGCTGGCGCTGGCGTTCCGGGTGCGAGAGTCCGGCGGGGTCATGGCGCTCCCGCTGCGGGGCGCGCAGGCGATCCGGGAGGGCTTGGGGGAGATCCTCCGCCTCCATATGGCGCTCGCCTTCTTCTTTGGCCTCGGGACCGGAACGATCTTCACCTTCCTCCCGACCTTCGGCGAGCTGCTCGGCGTGACGAGCCTGGCCCTCTTCTATACGGCCTACGCCGGTGCCGCGGTGGTCGTTCGCGCCGTCGGGGGTGGGCTCAGCGATACCCTGGGTCGCCGGGCGGTCATTGTGCCCTCCATGTTCGTCCAGGCGATCGCCACGGGCATCTTGGCCGTGCTGGGGGTCTTGATCGGGCCTCGCGCCACGATCCCCCTGCTCCCCTTTTTGTTCCTCTCCGGGCTCCTGGCCGGGGGTGCCCATGGCTTTCTCTACCCGGCCCTGGCCGCCCTCCTGATTGACGAGACCGCGGCGGCCCGCCGGGGGAGCGTGGTGGGGATCTTCAGCTCGGTCTTCCTCGCCGGCATCGCGCTCGGGTCCATGATGTTCGGCTATGTGATTCACGGGCTGGGGTACGGCGTCATGTGGAGCGTGCTGACCGTCCTCCTCGCCGCCGGCTTCTTGGCGAGCTTCCGCCTCAGGTCTGGTTGACTTTCCTTGAGGCCGGACCCATACTTTTCTCACGCCGATGACGCGATCGTCGGCTTCACGGGAGGAATTTCGATGGACAGGAAGCGATCGACGGCGCTGCCTCTCCTCCTCACGGTCGTGCTCGTGGGGGGAATCGGAGCCAAGGAACAAGGCGAGGTGTCGCCCCCGAAGGCCACGGGTCCGCAGGAGGCGGAGGTCATCGGGGTGGTCCTCGACCAGCGCACCCAGCAGCCGCTCGTCGTGCTTCAGGGCAAGCGCGACAAGCGTAACCTTGCCATGACCATCGGCATCGCCGAGGCGAACGGCATCGCCATCCCGCTTCAGGGAGTGACTCCTCCGCGGCCGCTCACCCACGATCTGTTCCTGACCCTGTTCGGCCGACTCAAGGTGTCGCTGAAGCGCGTCGTCATCACGGATCTGAAGGATGACGTTTATTACGCCGTCGTCTATCTCACCGCCAATGGGAGCGACATGACCCTGGATTCGCGCCCCTCCGACGCCATCGCCCTGGCCATCCGGGCCAAGGTTCCGATCTTCGTGGAGGACCGGGTCTTCGATAAATCCTCCATTTCGGGGCCGCGGACGGGTCCCGGCCCCCACTTCTAGCGCCCGGCCGGAGGCTCAGCGCCGTGGCGCAAGAGAAGAGCCAGCCCACCGATCAGGCGTGGGCAACCCAGCGGCGGCTGGAGGATCTCCTAGCCAAGCTCGGGGAGAAGTACGGGGATCTGGCGGGCCGCGTCGAGGTGAGGCACCGCCCCAGCACGACCTTCGACCAAATCGGCGGTCTGACGGCCGCCAAGGCCGGCATCCGAGGGTTCGCGACCGTCCTGGCGAATCCCGAGCTCTATCGTCGCTGGGGGATCACGCCGCCCAAGGGGGTGCTGCTGTACGGTCCACCCGGGACCGGCAAGTCGCTCCTCGCCCTGGCCCTCGCCACCATTTCCGAAGCCACTTTTTTTCAGCTGAAGCTTCGAAATCTGACCTCCAAGTTCGGGCCGAACACGGCCGATCTGCTCCAGGAGATCCTGGCGATCGCCGTCGGAGAAAGCCGGGTGGTGATCTTCCTGGACGAGGTGGACGCCCTCTCCCTCGAGCATCTCCTGCCGCCGGCCGAGGCGCCGGAGGCAAGCGCGCGCCTGGTCGCGGCCGTGGCGGAGAAGCTCGACGGCATTGAGGATTTCGCGCGGGTGTTCGTCGTCGCCGCCACGAGCCGGACCGACGCCGTGGATCCGTCGCTCGTGGCGCCGGGTCGACTGGATCGCATCATCGAGGTACCGCTGCCGGATCCCCAGGCCCAGCAGGAGATCTTTCTCCTCAAGAAAGCCCAGACGGAACAGAACGCCGGGCGGCGGCTCTTCGCCGATCTGGATTTCCGCTCGATCCTCCCACCGATGGGCGGCATGAGCGGCGCCGAGATCCAGGAGGTGATCCGCCGGGCCCTGGAGACCAAGGTTCAGGGGGCCGGGGCCGGTGAGGAGGTCGGGCTCGTCACAACCCAGGATCTCCTCCAGGAGATTGACGGCTACCGGCGCATCAAGGAAGTCGTTGAGAAGATTCGCTACGGCCAGTACCTCTAGAAGGGGTCACCGTGGTAGCAGTCACGCATGTCCGCGTCCGGTACAAAGACACCGACTGCATGAAGATCGTGTACTACGGGAATTACCTCACCTACTTCGAGGTCGGCCGCGTCGAGTTCCTCAGGCAGCACGGCCATCCCATGTCCGACGTGGATACCAAGATTCACATTCCGGTGGTCGAAGCGACCGTGAAGTTTCTGAAGCCGGCCAGGCTGGACGACTTCCTGGAGGTGCGCTGCTGGATCAGCGCTCGGCGCCGGGCCAGTTTCACGTTCTCGTACGAGGTCGCGCACGCCGAGAGCGGGGAGCTCGTCGCCACCGGCGAGACGCGCCACGCGTGCGTGGACCCGCAGAGCCAGAAGGTCATTGAGATCCCCGACTGGCTGAAGAAGGTGCTGTCCGAGGACATTGCGGCTTCGGCCTGATTCGGGGGCCTCGGCGGAGCTGTGGTACAATGGCGCGCGGTGGGTAAAGTCGGCTCCCACGCCCGATGATCCAGGTTGATCGGCTCACCAAGCAGTACGGCCCGGTCACGGCCATCCGAGACGTCTCCTTCAGCGTTGAGAAGGGGGAGATCGTGGGCTTTCTCGGTCCCAACGGGGCGGGGAAGACCACCACGATGCGGATCCTCTCGTGCTTCATGCCGGCCACGGGGGGCACGGCGAGGGTGGCCGGGTACGACGTTTTCTCTCGGTCGCTCGAAGTGCGCCAGCGCATCGGCTACCTTCCCGAGAACGTCCCCCTCTATCTGGAGATGCCCGTCGCCCCCTATTTGGAGTTCGTCGCCGAAATCAAGGGCGTCTCCCGATCCGAGAGGAAGCGGCGCGTGGCCGAGGTCATGGATCGCTGCGACATCGCCGACGTCCAGCACCGGCTCATCGGCAAGCTCTCCAAGGGCTATCGCCAGCGGGTTGGGCTCGCCCAGGCGCTGGTCAACGACCCGGACGTGCTGATCCTGGACGAGCCCACCCTTGGGCTCGACCCGGTGCAGATCGCCGAGATCCATGCCCTCATCA
>JACQCL010000110.1 GCA_016201645.1 Candidatus Rokuibacteriota bacterium | reverse complement strand
GCTCTCCCGGCTGCCCCCAGGGCACGAGGGGGAAATCCGGAAGGGTCGCGCATGCCGCGAGCGCGAACCCGATCAGGAAGCCAAGGGCGCCGCGCGCTCCGCTCATTTCCGGCCCTACGAGTTCACGGTACCCGAAGCGCTCCCCGCGCTGTCAAGCCGGAATTTTCGATATGGGCCACTTTCTTCTTCCTCGGCACGGTTTCCACGAGAAGACAGATCTTCACATCACGCGCGTCGGGCTCGGGGCCCCACGGAAGGCGCTCCGGACCGGCCAAAAGGTGTGGTGACCCCGGCGGGATTCGAACCCGCGATCTCGACCTTGAAAGGGTCGCGTCCTTGGCCAGGCTAGACGACGGGGTCTGGTGAGCCGTGGTGGGATCGAACCACCGACCCCCTGCTTAAAAGGCAGGTGCTCTACCTACTGAGCTAACGGCTCGGCGCGAGAATTCTACCACGGAACCGTCAGCGCGGCGGGATGGAGCCGCGGAGGGAGGGGAACCACCGGACGAGCGGCGAGCCGTCCATGAGGATCGTGTCGTCCCTCACCGCCCCCGTGGAAACCAGACAGAAATCACACCCCACCACTTCAGCCAGCCGCTCCACGTACTGGCGCGCCTTGGCCGGCAGCTCCGCGTAGTCCCGGAGGCCGGCGGTCGAGCACTGCCACCCCGACATCTCCTCATAGACCGGCTCCGCCTCGTTCCAGATCCGCTCTTCGCTGGGGACCTCGGTGAGCAGCTCGCCCCGGTAGCGGTAGCCGACGGCGATCTTGACGGTCTCGAACTCGTCGAGCACGTCCAGCTTCGTCAGCGCGATCGTGTCGAGCCCGTTCACGCGGACGGCGTAGCGGCCGACCACGGCGTCGAACCAGCCGCACCGCCGCGGCCTGCCGGTCGTGGCGCCATACTCATTGCCGCGCGCGCGCAAGGCCTCGGCCATCTTGCCGCGAAGCTCCGTCGGAAACGGCCCGCCCCCGACGCGGGTCGTGTAGACTTTCGAGACCCCGAGCACGCCGTGGATCTTGGTCGGCGGCACGCCCGTCCCCGTGGAGGCGCCTCCCGCCGTCGTGCTGGAGGACGTGATGAAGGGGTAGGTGCCGTGGTCAACGTCCAGCATCGTCCCCTGGGCCCCCTCGAAGAGCACCGACTGGCCGTTCGCGATCCACCGGTTCAGGAGCAGCGCGGTGTCCGTGATGTACGGGGCGAGCCACCCGGCGTAGCGGAGGTAGGGCCCCAGGATTTCCTCGACCGTGAAGGTCTTGGCGTCGTAGACCTCGCTGAGGGACCGGTTCTTCCGGGTGAGATTGAACTCCAGCTTCTCTCGGAAGAGCGGCTCGTTCAGGAGGTCGGCCATCCGGATCCCCAGTCGCGCGGCCTTGTCCATGTAGGCCGGGCCCACGCCCTTGCCCGTCGTGCCGATGCGTCGATCGCCGAGCTTGGCCTCCATGGCCAGGTCGAGCGCGCGGTGGTAGGGCATGATGAGGTGGGCGTTCCGGGAGATGTAGAGGTTGCCGTCGAGCACGATCCCCCGCCGGACGAGCGCCTCCATCTCTTCGATCAGGTCGGCCGGGTCCACGACGACGCCGCAGCCGATGACGCAGCGGAGCCCCGGGTGCAGGATCCCGGAGGGGATCGAGTGGAGGACGAACTTTTCCCGCCCGACGACGACGGTGTGCCCGGCGTTGTTGCCGCCCTGGTAGCGGACGACGGCGTCCACGTGGGGGGCCAGGATGTCCACCACCTTGCCCTTCCCCTCGTCGCCCCACTGGCTCCCGACGACGACGATGTTAGGCACGGCCGCCGCCTCCGCTCTCGATAGAGAACCACTTGGCCGGCGCTTCGAGAAGCTCCCCCGCTCTCAGTGTCCGTTCGGAACCCGTCGCAAGCTCGATCGCCAGCAGTTCATCAGCCTTCGTCTTGGGGCCGCCGATCACCAGAGCCCAGCGGGCCCGCTGACCCCGCGCGTAGACGAGCGACTCTTGGAGCCCCCGCGTGATGATGTCGCGAGCCACCGCAGCTCCCAGGTCCCTGAGACGCCGGGAGAGCGAGAGGGCGAGAGTCTTCTCGGGGGTGAAGTCGATGATGAAGAAGTCCGGGCCCTCGAGCGGCACGGCCACACGCTGAGCCTCCATCGCCAGGAGCGCCCGCCCCACCTCGAAGGCAAAGCCCGTGGCCGGACAGTCGTAGCCGAAGCGAGCCAGCATATGGTCGTAGCGCCCGCCCCCGCAGAGGGGGGCCCCCAGCCCGCTCACGTACCCCTCGAAGTACACCCCGGAGTAGTAATCGAAGCCGCGGACTTCCCCCAGGTCCAGGATGACGGCCTCGGCCAGCCCGTACGCGCGGACGAGCCGGTGAACCTCCGCGAGGTTCGCCAGGGCGCGCTCGGACCTCGCGTTCTTCACCAGCTTCGCCCCCCGCTCGAGCACCTCCTCGCGCCCGAAGAGGTCGGGCAACGCCAGCAGGAGCTCGGCCGTTGACGCCGGCGGAGCCAGTTCCTTGACGAGGCGGTCCAGCGTCGAGGCGTCCTTGCGGCTCAAGGCCTCCTGGAGCTGCCGCCCCTGGCCCCGCTCGATTTTCAGCTCCTCCAGGATCCCGCGGAAAAAGTCGGCTTGGCCGACGTTGAGCTGAAATTGAGCAAGCCCGAGCGCCTGGAGTCCCTCCACTGTCATCGCGATCATCTCGGCGTCCGCCTCGGGCTTTTCCAGCCCCACCAGCTCGACGCCGGCCTGATAGAACTCCCGGTAGCGCCCGACGTGGGGCTCCTCGTACCGGAAGACATTCGTGAGATAGGCAAGCCGCAGCGGCTTGGGCTCGTCGCGGAGCCGCGTCGCCACGATGCGGGCGATCTGAGGCGTGATGTCGGCGCGGAGCGCCAGCATCCGGCCCGTGTCCCGGTCCACCAGCTTGAACATCCGCTCCTGGAGAGTCTCGTCGGTGCCGAGCGAGAGGACGTCCGCGTACTCGTAGGTCGGCGTCACGACCTCCCGGTATCCCCAGCGGCTGAAACCCGACAGGAGGCGCTGCTCGACGTTGCGCTTGGCCGCGGCCTCGTCGGGCAGGTAGATCTTGACGCCCTTGGGAAGCTGGGGCTGGAAGGGACGCTTATCCATGGTTCACGACATTCAGGCGGCGAAGCGCCGCGCTGCCTGAGTTGAATTCCAGCTCGGAAAGACCGGCGGGCGGGCAGCCGAGAGCCCAGAGCCTCTCGGGGGTCAGGCCGAGAGCCTCCAGGATCAACAGCCGCACGGGAGTGCCGTGAGCCACGAGGCAGACCGTTTCGTCGTCGTGCTTGGCGCGGAGGCGCTCGAGCCCGTCGAGGACACGGGCCCGGACCTCCGTGAGACTCTCGCCCTCCGGCATGGTCACGGTCTCAGGAGTCGCCCGCCATTGAGCGTAGAGGTCGGGGAAGCGCCTCCGCACCTCGCCCGCCGTGAGCCCCTCCCAGAGGCCATGACAGATCTCGCGGAAGGCCGGATCAATCCCGACGGCAAGCCCGTGACGGGCGGCAATCGCCTCGGCGGTCTCCAGGGCGCGGCTGAGCGGGCTCGAGTAGATCGCGGCCAGGGGGCGCTCCGCCAGGGCGAGCGACACCGCCTCGGCCTGAGCCACCCCCTCTGGGCAGAGCCGGACGTCCACGCACCCCTGGTACCGCCCCTCGCGGTTCCACTGGGTCTCACCGTGACGCAAGAGAAAAAGGCGCAGACTCATAACCGCACTATTGTAATGGAGGGAAGCCCTAAAAACTAGAACGCGTTCTGTCGTTAGAGCTTGACGAGCTTGGCGAACACGATATCCGGCATGGTTCGGATTTCGCGAAGGATCGGCTCCGGGATGGGATCGTCCAGGTTCAGGATCGAGACGGCCTGCCCCCCTCGGCGCTCGCGGCCGAGCTGCATCCCCGCGATGTTGATCTGGTGGCGGCCACAGAGCGTGCCGATCCGGCCGATCACCCCCGGCACGTCGAGGTTGGCAAAAACAAGCATCCAGCCTGAGGGGAGTGCCTCCAGCGAAAAGCCGTCGATCCTGACAATCCGGGGCTCGCGCTTGTGGAAGAGCGTCCCCGCCACCCGCCAGGAGCCCTTGCTGGTCTCCAGTTCGGCCGCCACGAGGCTCGCGTAATCCTCGCTCTCGGCGGTTCTCGTCTCCATCACCTTGATCCCCCGGGACTTGGCCAGATACGGGGCGTTCACGTCCGAGACCTTGTCCTCCAGGATCACGTTGAGGAGGCCCTTCAGAAAGGCCAGCGTCAGCACGGAGGTCGTCTGCCCCGCGATCTCGCCGGCATAGTCCAGGCGAACCTGCTTCATCCGGCCCTCCGCCAGCTGGGCCAGGAAGCTACCCATCTTCTCCGTCAGGGTGAGGTAGGGCCGGAGCTCTTTGAGCGTCTCGGCATCCACCGAGGGGACGTTGACGGCGTTTCGCACCAGGCCGCGGACCAGCACATCGGCCACCTGCTGGGCGATCGCCAGGGCGACCCCGGACTGCGCTTCTTCCGTCGAGGCAGCCAGGTGAGGCGTGAGAATCACCTGGTCCAGACTGAGCAGCGGATGGTCCCGGGGGAGCGGCTCCCGCTCGAACACGTCGAGGGCCGCGCCGGCCACCTTCCCTTGGAGAACCGCCTTGACCAGCGCCTCTTCGCTAATCAGGCCGCCCCGGGCGCAGTTGATGATGCGGGCGCCGTCCTTCATCTTCGCGAACTCGGCCTCCCCCAGGAAGTTCCGCGTCTCCGCCGTCAGGGGGGTGTGGATCGAGATGAAGTCGGCCCGCTCGAGGAGGTGGTCCAGCTCCACGACCTCCGCGCCGATCCGCTGGGCGGCCTCCTGGGTGAGGTACGGGTCATAAGCGATGACCTGCATGCGCAGGCCGAGGGCCCGGCGAGCCACCTCCCCGCCGATCCGCCCGAGCCCAATGATCCCCAGGACCTTGTTGTAGAGTTCGATCCCGGCAAAGCGCTCCTTCTCCCACCGGCCACCCTTGAGCGCGCCGTGGGCCTGCGGGAGCTTGCGGGCGAGCGCCAGGAGCAGGCCGATCGTGTGCTCGGCCACGGCGATCGTGTTGGCGCCGGGCGTGTTCATCACGACGATTCCCCGCTCGGTCGCCGCCTCCACGTCAATGTTGTCCACGCCGGCCCCGGCCCGCCCCACCACCTCGAGCGTCCGGCCAGCCTCGATCACCTTGGCCGTCACCTTTGTGGCGCTCCGGACGACGAGGCCGTGGGCGTCCCCCATCTTGGCGGCGAGCTCCGCCTCGGGGAGCGTGGGCAGCACCTCAACCGAAAGGCCCTCCCGGCGGAGGGCCTCGGTCCCGACCTCCTGGAGCCCGTCGGTGATGATCACCTTCTTCATGACGGGTGCTCGGCCAACACCTTCTGCGCGGCCCCGACCGCGGCACCCCAGTCCACCGGGTACCCCAACTCCGCCAGCACCTGCTCCAACGCCCCGAGGGCCACGAGGACATCAAAGTCACCCACGTAGCCCATGTGACCCAGCCGGAAGACCTTCCCCTTCATCTCCCCCTGCCCGCCGGCGATGGTGATGTTGTGTGACGAGGCAAAGGTGGCCACGACCTTCTCGCCCTCGATGCCTTTCGGCGAGAAGACGGCGGTGATCGCCGGGCTCGGCGTGGCCTTGGCGAAGAGCTCGAGGCCCAGGGCCTCGACGCCCGCCCGCGTGGCACGGGCCAGCCGGTCGTGGCGCTTGAAGACGTTGGCGAGCCCCTCGGCCTGGAGCATGGCCAACACTTCCTTGAGGCCGACGACGATCGAGACCGCCGGGGTGAAGTGGGGCTGGTTCTTCACGACGAGCTTCTTCTCCTCGAGCAGATTGAAGTAGTACCGAGGGAGCTTCGCCTGCTTGACTCGCTCCCACGCCTTGTCCGAGAGGGTGCAGAAGGCGAGCCCCGGCGGGAGCATCAACCCCTTCTGGGAGCCCGAAACGACGAGGTCCACTCCCCACGCATCCATCGGCAGATCCGCCACCCCCAGGCTCGACACCGCGTCCACGACGAGAATCGCCTCGCTCTGGCGCGTCGCCTGGGCATAGCCTTGGACATCGTGGAGGACACCGGTGGACGTCTCGCTATGCTGGCAGAAGACTGCCCGGACCCCCGGCGTCTTCTTCAAGGCTTCGGCGACCCGGTCAGCCGGAACGGTCTGACCGAAGGGCGCGTCGAGCGGGACCACCTCTACGCCGAAGGTCTTGCAGATTTCGGCCCACCGTTCCCCGAACTTCCCCGCCCTCACCACCAGGACTTTGTCCCCGGGCGAAAGCGTGTTGGTCACGGCCGCCTCCATGGCGCCCGTCCCCGAGGCCACGAGGACGATCGTCTCCTGCCGGGTCTGGATGAGCCACTTCAGCCCTTCGCGCACCTGGGCGAACAGCGCCTGGTACGCTGGCGTGCGGTGATGGACGATCGGCTGGGCCATCGCCAGGAGCACCTGGTTGGGAACCGGCGTGGGGCCGGGGGCCATGAGGTAGTACTTCTTCATCGAGGGCTCCTTTTATCCGAGTGGAATGTCGTGAACGCAATCACAATCTCCCTCACTATAGCCGCCCCGCGCGGGGTGAGTCAACAGAGGTTTGTGGCTGTTCGAGTGTGCGGGAAGGCGAACGGTGATTAGCTCCGGAGGCGCCGCTCGAGCTCCTCGATGCGAGTCTGGAGGAGGGCGACATTGCGCTTCAGCTCCTCGACACCCCGCTCCAGCAGATCACGGCGAATCACCTCGTCGGCCAGGAGGCCCTCGATTCGTCGGAGGGCCTGAGTAATGGCGTAATACTCCTGCTCAAGCCGCTCGAGGCGCCGGTATATCTCATCGAAGTGGCCAAAAACCTCTCGGAAGCGCTCGTCGATGGCGTCGAAACGTTGGTCGATTGCGGTGAACTGGCGACTGAGGAACTCGACGAGTTGTTGGTACTCGCTGGCAGTCATGATCCCTCACCTTTATCCCACCTGGGAGATGAGTTCAAGTGTCTCTGATCCTGGACACCAGGAGCTATTTCTTGGCAAGCTGGAGGGGGACTTCGACGCCGGGGGCGCCCCGGATAGAGCGGCCGAGGATGGTGACGAAGAGCGCGTCCTTGCCCTGGGCATGGGGCGAGAAAAATTTGACCACGTCGCCGTCGTAGAACGTGCAACCGGACGCGCCGAAGCCCAGGGCATATGCGCCGAGGTAGCATTTCCCCCCGACGATCCCCGCCTCGAGGTTGGCAAGCCGGTAGCCGCGGTTGCCGAAGCGCTCGAGAATCGGCCCAAGGGCGGCCAGGAAAAAGATCGTGACGCTCGCGTCGGAGCCAAGCGCTTGCTCGAGGCAGAGGTAGCCGGCCTGGCTCCTGAAGTCACCCTCACGCAGGAGTTCTAAGCTGTGGGCCTCGGGCCAGTAGCAGTAGGCTCCGGGGGAGATCCCTTCCACGGCGTTGACGATCAGGTAGAGGTCCACAAGCCGGCGACCGGGCGCCAGCAGGAAGTCGGCGGGGATCCCTCGGGTTGCGTGGAAGAGGACCGTGGAGAACGCCTGGGCGCTGATCGGCTCACCCGAGAACTGCCGCGTCGAGCCCCGCCTGATGATGGTCTCCCCGAGGGGGCGGCCGGAGGCCGAAAGCGGCTTGGGAAGTGGCAGGAGACCGTCGGGATACTGCGTGGTCTCCGGCGGCGTCGCTGGGCGAATGCTCCGAATGTCCCCGGGCTCCGTGAGGGACGAGGCCGCGTGCATCTGGCGAACGAGAGGGTAGTCCACCTCCTGGGGCGAGAGCGGAATGGTGCGGGGGCTGATCGGTTCCGCGCCGGGGTTCGGCGCGGTCGGGGCCGCCCCTCCCGTCCCGAGAGGAGCCAGCTCGAGGCTGACCTCCTTCTCGGGGTCGAGGCCGAGGAGACGGTTCACCCCCTCGTCAACAAAGAACGTGACGAGACGCACCGGGAGCCCCAACGCAGCGGCCGCCGCGAGGAGGTTGGCCAGCATGGTGCCGGAGTCCCAGAAGAGGTGCCGGTACGCCCGCGCCTGATACTTCCACGTGTTGCGCCAGTAGATCGCGGTCAGGACAAGCGTGGCGGCTGAATTGCGGATCTCTTCTTGATCGGCCGCGGCAGCGAGCTCGGAACGGAAGTCGCCCTGCCGGAGCTGGCGGAGGCAGAAATCTCCGGGCGAGAAATGGTAGACGCCCGCGGTCAGCGGGGGGATCTCCCCGCCGACGACGTACACTTCAGTCTGATAGAGGGCGCCGGTCGAGGGCGCGGCGCGGAAGTGCATCTCCCCGCCCCCGGGGTAGGTCTTCTTCTTCGTCAACCCGCCGGTGAAGAACAGGAGCGAGGCGAGGGCCTCGAGCGTGAGCGCTCCATCCTTTCCCTCGAACGCCGAGAGGGCCTCCAGCGTGTCCCGCGCCGGCGGGGGGAACTCGCGCGGGAGCGACGTGACCGGCAGGTCGGGATACACCTTGTAGAGGAAGGGCTTGATGTCCCAGTCGAGGGAGTGGCCGCTCTGGCGAACCGACGCGTGGCTGTGGGCGGTGCGGTCGTGATACTCCCGCGTCGCCTCAATGTCGCGGTTTCCGACCTGCCTCAACGTGAGAAATTGTACGGCGGGCGGAAGATACCGCGCTCGGTGATGATGGCGGTGATCAAGCCGGCCGGCGTGACGTCGAAGGCCGGGTTGAAGACGGGCGAGGCCGTGGGAGCCACCTGCCGGCCCCCAAAGTTTCTGACCTCGCTCGCATCGCGTTCTTCGATGGGAATCAGGTCGCCGGACGGCAGCGTCGGGTCAATGGTCGAGAACGGAGCAGCTACATAGAAGGGAAGGCCGTGGTACTTCGCGAGAACGGCCAAGGCGTAGGTGCCGATCTTGTTGGCCGTGTCGCCGTTGGCCGCGATCCTGTCGGCGCCCGTGACGACGAGATCCACTTCTCCGCGGGCCATCACGGAGGCAGCCGCCCCGTCGGAGATCACCCGGTGGGGGATCCCCTCCTTCACGCACTCCCAGGCCGTGAGCCGGGCGCCTTGGAGCACCGGGCGGGTCTCGTCCACCCAGACCAGGTGCACCTTCCCTTGAGCGTGGGCCGCCCGGATTACTCCTCCCGCCGTGCCGTAGCCCGCCGTCGCCAGCGCTCCGGCATTACAGTGGGTGAGGATCCGGGCGCCATCGGGGACCAGCGCGGCGCCGTGAGAGCCTATGGCGCGGTTGGCCGCCACGTCCTCCTGCAGCACCGCCTCGGCCTCTTCCAGGAGGCGGGCCTTGAGGCGGTCGAGCGGCAGCGTCCGGTGGTCGAGGCAAGAGCGCCTCATCCGCTCCAAGGCCCAAAACAGGTTCACGGCAGTCGGCCGCGTCGAGGCGAGGCCCTTGATCGCCGTTTCAAGGTCGGCCAGGAGGCCATCGAAGGTCGTCGCGCGGCTCTCACGGGCCCCCAGCGCGACGCCGAAGGCGGCGGCCACGCCGATGACGGGGGCGCCGCGGACGACCAGGGAACGGATGGCCTCCGCCACCTCCGACCAGGTGGCGTAGCGGCGTTCAACTTCGTCGGCAGGCAGGCGCGTCTGGTCCAGAAGAACGAGCCGCTCACCGTCCCAGCGCACCGGGGAGATCATAAAAGCGCGGCCTTCAGCCTGGCCTCCAGGGTTCCGAGCGAGCATCCTTGAATCCGCACGAGCTTGTCGCGCCCGTGAGCCCCCCTCACGAGCGTGACGGCCGATCGGGGGACCCGAAAGGAACGGGCGAGGAAGGCAACGAGCGCCTCATTGGCCTCCCCGTCAACGGGCGCAGCACTGACTCGAACGCGAAGCGTCACGCCGTCCCACCCGAGGACCTCGTCCCGCGAGGCCCGCGGCTGGACCCTGACGCGGAGCAGCGCCGAATCAGTGCGACCCGGCCCCCGCATCCCCGAACTCCTCGGCCAGGAGCCGCTGGTACATGTCGAGCGTCACGCGCAATCCCTCGGTCAGCTGGCGGCGGGTGCGCTTGAGCGCGAGGATCTCGGCCTTGATCTTCGCCTCTTCGGCGCGCGCCTCTTCCAGGAACTTGTCGCCCTGGAGCTCCGCCTCCCGGATCAATAAATTCGCCTCGCGCCGGGCGTTTTCCTTCATCTCCTCGGCCAACCGCTGCGTGGTGACCAGGGTTTCCTGGAGCATCTTCTCCCGATCCTCGATCCCCCGAGACCGCTCTTCGAGCGTCGCGAGCTGCTCTTTCAGGAGCGCACTCTCCTTGAGGAGCTGCTCGTAGTCTAGAGCCACATCGTCCAGGAAAGCCTCCACCTCCTGGCGATCGAAGCCGCGAAAGGTGCGGATGTTGAACTGCTGCTGGCGGATGTCCAGGGGGGTGATGCGCATCTCTACCTCCTGTGGCCGCGCGGGGGGCGCCCACTCCCCCTAAAAGAGCGAGGGCAGGATCACGCGCTCCACGAACTGGATGATGAGGATGGCCACCAGCGGCGAGAAGTCCAGCCCGGCCTGGTAGGGGGAGAGGAGCCGCCGGATGGGGCGGAGCACCGGCTCGGTGGCGCGCCGGAGGACCTGGACCAGGGGATTGTATGGATCGGGGCTGACCCAGGAGATCAGCGCGGCCGCGATGATGATCCAGCTATAGATGTCAAGCAGCCAACTAACCAGCCGGTAGAGGAACACACCCCCTCCGTCTCAGGGCTTCTTGTTCTGGTTCGCGTCCCGGCCGAGCTCCTGCGAGCGGCGGGTCGCCCGCTCCACAGCGTTGATGAGGGTTCGGCGGACACCGCCCTCCTCAAGGGCCGCGATCCCGGCGATCGCCGTGCCTCCGGGCGACGTCACCATATCCTTCAGCTGGCCCGGATGCGTTCCCGTCTCGATCAGGAGCTTCGCCGAGCCTAGGACAGTCTGCGCTGCCAGGGTCATGGCGGTGATTCGATCCAGACCGACCCTCACCCCGCCGTCGGCCAGGGCTTCGATCATCAGCGCCACGTAGGCCGGCCCCGAGCCCGACAGGCCCGTGACCGCGTCCAGCAGCTCCTCTTCGAGGACGACCACCTTCCCGACCGCCCCGAAAATCTCCTCGGCGGTCTCCACGTCTCCCGTCTTCAGCCTCTCCGCCCGGGCGACCGCCGTCACGCCCTCCAGCACCAGCGCCGGCGTGTTGGGCATGACCCGGATGAGTCGGACGCTTTTGGGAAGATCGGCGCGCAGCGCCGCCGTCGGAACCCCGGCGGCCATCGAGATGAAGAGCTGCCGGGCCGTCACCGCCGGGGCGACCTCTCTCAGCACCTGGTGGATGATCTGCGGCTTCACCGCCAGGATCACCACGTCCACCCGCTTGACGAGGAGCCTATTGTCGGAGAGGGTGTGGATCCCGTAGAGCTTGCCGAGTTGCTCCAGCCGTCCGAGCCTCACGTCGGTGGCGAAGATGTGGTCGACGGGGACGAGCCCGGCTTTGAGGAGGCCCCGGATCAGCGCCTCCCCCATGTTGCCCGCGCCCAGAAATCCTACTTTCTTCCCCTTAACGCTCATTGATCCCTCGGGCCGAAGATGGCGGTGCCGATGCGCACGATGGTCGCGCCTTCCTCGACGGCCACCTCAAAGTCGGCGCTCATCCCCATCGAGAGGTGCTCGAGGCCGGCCTCGTCCCTGAGCTCACGAAGGCGCCGGAACCATCCCCGAGACTCTTCCGCCCGCTCGACAGGCGGCGGGATTGTCATCAGCCCTCGCACGACAAGGGCCGGGAGCGCCGCCAGCGCCTCCAGGGCACGCTTGAGCTCCTGGGGGCTGAAGCCGCCTTTGGTTCCCTCGCCCGCCACATTCACCTGAACGAGGACGTTCGCCACTTTGCCCGCGGCCTCCGCCCGGCGGTGGAGCTCCCGCCCCAGCTCCAGGCGATCCACCGAATGGATCAGGTCGAAGAGGAGCACCGCGTCCCTGGCCTTGTTCGTCTGCAGATGCCCGACGAAGTGCCACGGGACAGGGCGACCGATCACCCCGATCTTCTCCTTCGCCTCCTGGACCCGGTTCTCTCCGAGCGCCGGGAGGCCGGCGGCCACCGCGCTCCGAATCCGCTCCGCGTCGATGGACTTGGAGACGCCGACGAGGAGGATCTCGCCCCAGGCGCGCCCCGCCCGCTTCGCGGCGCGGTGGAGCCGCTCCCGCACTCGAGCGAGATTGCCCGCTACATCAATCACTGCCGCCCCTCTCACGCTCAGTGATTGTATCACGCTTCGGGCGCGCGCCGGCTCCCCAGCGCGGCGAGGGTCACCAGCCGTCCGCCGCTGCCCTCCTTCCGGTAAGAGAAAAAAAGATCCCGCCGGCAGGCCGTGCAGAGTCGCGGGTTGATGATGCGGTCGGCGAGCACCCCCGCCTCGCGCAGTTGGGACTGGTTGGCGACCCAAAGATCCAGCCGCCACTTCCCCGGGCCCGCCGGCCGCGCCCACTCCTCCCAGCGGTCGGGGAAGGCCGCCGAGAGCGGTTCGATCACCGGACGATCCACCTCGTAGCAACAGGGACCGATCGACGGAAAAATCGCGGCCACGAGGTCGCCAGGGCGTGACCCCTCGCCGATCAGAACCTTCACCGCCATCAGCGAGGCGGATTTCACGGTGCCCCGCCAGCCGACGTGCGCGAGCGCCAGCCGTTGCCCGGCCGGATCGAAGACGATGACCGCCAGGCAATCGGCGGCGAAGACGGCGAGCGGAAGCCCAGGACGCGTCGTAACCAGCACGTCCCCCTCGCCACCATAGCCGCCGTGCTCCACGCGCCTCACCGCCGCGCCATGAACCTGGCTGAGGAAGGCGACCCGCGCGAGG
>JACQCL010000109.1 GCA_016201645.1 Candidatus Rokuibacteriota bacterium | reverse complement strand
TCTTGATCTCGCTGCCGAGCCGCGCCACCCGGCCGCACATCTCGTGGCCGAAGATCCACCCGTCCTCGGGGAGCTTGAGCGGCGCGTCACCCCGCCAGAAGTGGAGATCCGAGCCGCAGATGTTGGCGAGCGTGACGCGGATCAGAACGCCGCGGGGCTCGACCTCGGGGAGCGGAAGCTCCGTGAGCTCGAACGGCTTGCCCGGACCGTGGAAGACGGCGGCCTTTCCGGTGACGGCCATGGTCAGCTCCGCGCCGTGAGGAGAGACGCCAAGTCCCTTCGGGTCTCGTCGAACCGAGAGTCAATGCGTTCGAGATAGGCGCGGAGCTCGGCGTCCATCGGGAAGTGGCGACAGCCTACCACGCGCCGTTCAGCACGGGCAAGAGCGTATCCGATTTTCGACACCTTCGGGCTTGACGGGCCCGTTGTCCGTGCTGAGCAAGTGGGCTGGGCGCCCGTGAGGTCATGTTGACTACGCGCGACGCGCTTGCATCTACCCGTAGGTGGTTTTAGCATGTCCCGAACGACGAGCATTTGGAGAGTTCAGAATGAAGACCCTTGGAATCATTGGAGGTACTGCGCCAGAGTCAACCATTGAGTATTATCGTTTGATCATTTCCTCATACCGTGACCAGAAGCGAGATGGGAGTTATCCCCCGATCATTATCAACAGCATCGACATGAAGAGGATGCTGGACTTGATCGGGGCCCATGAGTTGGCAGGCGTTACCGACTATCTACTGGGTGAAGTGAAAAAGCTGGCACGTGCGGGGGCCGATTTGGGTTTGTTGGCTTCCAATACGCCGCACATTGTGTTTGAAGATCTTCGCCGGCGGTCGCCGATCCCGCTGGTTAGTATTGTGGAAGCGACTTGCGAAGCCGTTAAGGCTCTGAGGTTGAAAAAGGTAGGTTTGTTCGGCACGCGCTTCACGATGCAGGGACAATTCTATCCCGAGGTGTTCTCAAGGCAGGGGATTGCCCTGATTGTCCCGGGCGTGGATGATCAGAACTATATTCATGACAAGTACATGAGTGAATTTGTTAACGGTATTTTTCTGCCTGAAACGCGCGAACACTTGCTGACGATAGTGGATCGATTGAAAGAGAAGGAAGGAATTCAGGGCCTGATTCTGGGTGGAACGGAATTGCCGTTGATCCTGCGGGACGTACTCGACAGAGGGATTCCGTTCTTAGATACGACCAGGATTCATGCGGAGCGTGCTGTTGCTCAAATGTTGGCGTAGGTGGCCGCCTGGCCGGCGCGTGCAGCCGACCGCTTCTTGGAGAGTCTGACGGTGGGGTGGGCGGCCCTAGCGAAGTGGGCTTAGGCGAGAGGGAACCGGGCAGGCTCGAGAACTTTTCTGGGCCGAGGAGGGTCAGGCCGTTATCTCCACCCAGTGACCCTAGTCGGCGGCGCGGTCCTTGGAGAGCTCGAAGGCCTCGTGGAGCGCGCGGACGGCCAGCTCGGTGTACTTGTCTTCGATCACGCAGGAGACGGCGATCTCCGAGGTGGAGATCATCTGGATGTTGACGCCCTCCTTGGCGAGCACCGAGAACATCCGGGCGGCCACGCCCGAGTGGCTGCGCATGCCCACCCCGACGATGGAGACCTTGGCCACCCGGTCGTCGTGCGTGACCCCTTGGGCGCCGATGCGGCGGGCGACCTCTTCCAGGACGGCCACCGCCTTCGCGCGGTCGGCCCGCGCCAGCGTGAAGGAAATATCCGAATAGCCGTCACGGCTGATGTTCTGGACGATCATGTCCACCACCACGTTCTGCGTCGCCACGGCGCCGAAGACCTGCGCCGCGATGCCGGGACGGTCGGGGACTCGGAGGATTGAGACTTTGGCCTGCCCCCGGTCGTGGGTGACGCCAGTCACCGTCGCTTCTTCCATGCCGCTGTCCTCCCTGGTCACGAGGGTCCCCGGATCGGGCTTGAAGGTCGAGCGGACGTGGACCGGGACGCCGTACTTCTTGGCGAACTCCACGGCGCGCGACTGGAGCACCTTGGCCCCCAGGCTCGCCATCTCCAGCATCTCATCGTAGGAAACGCGCCGGAGCTTTCGAGCGTCCGGGACGATGTTCGGATCGGCGGTGTAGACGCCGTCCACGTCCGTGTAGATCTCGCACACATCGGCCTTCAACGCCGCGGCCAGCGCCACGCCGGTGAGGTCAGAGCCGCCCCGCCCGAGGGTCGTGATCTCCTCCTCGTGGGTCACGCCCTGAAACCCGGCGACGACCGCGACCGAGCCCGCGTCCAGCGCCTGAGCGATCCGGTCGGACTCGATCTTCCGGATTCGCGCCTTGGTGTGGGCGGTGTCGGTGAGTATCCCCACCTGGGCGCCGGTGAAGGAGCGGGCGGGGCAGCCCAGGCTCTGGATGGCCATCGCCAGGAGCGCGATCGAGACCTGCTCTCCCGTGGCCAGGAGCACGTCCATCTCGCGCGGTTCCGGGTTCGGGGTGATCTGGGACGCCAGAGCCAGGAGGGAGTCGGTCGTCTTCCCCATGGCCGACACCACCGCGACGACGCGGTGACCCTGACGGGCGGTCTCCACCACGCGGCGTGCCACCGCCCTGACCTTGTCCGGGTCGGCCACCGACGAGCCGCCGTATTTCTGCACGATGAGGCTCATGGGCGGCATCCTACACGACGGGGGTCACCTCCGGCAATACGACAACCTGAGGGGGTGCTGCGGCTAACGGCGGGGGCGCACGCCGCCGGGAGGAGGGAAGGGAGGCCGTTCGGGGCGGGGCCCCTCCTCCTCTCGAGGCAAGTCGGGTCGCTGTCTCCACTGCTCGCGGATGCGCTGGCGTTCCTCCGGCGTCATCTGGCGCCAGCGCTCCCAATTTTGCATGACCCGCTGCCGCTCCGCTGGGGGCATCGCCTGGAACTCGCGAAAGCGACGCTGGATGCGCTCCCGGCGCTCCGGAGGGAGGCGCTGGAATCTGTCGTGCGCTTCCTGAAGCTCCTGACGGCGGGACTCGGGGAGATCCTTCCACCGCTGGAAGTCTTGGAGGATCCGGGCTCGCTCTTCGGGGGAGAGGTTGCGGAAGCGCTGGAAATTTTGCCTGGCGATCCGCCGCTCCTCCGGCGACATCGCTTTCCACTGCCGGTAGTTCTCGAGCACCCGGGCGCGCTCCTCGGGGCTGAGCGCGCGCCAGCGCTCCAGGTTCCGCTCGGCCAAGGTCCGCTCCTCGGGCGTGAGGCGCTCCAGTCCCTGAACGGGCGCCTGCTGCGCCCAGGCCATTTCGGCAGCGGCGGCCGCCAGGATGGCGGCAAGCGCGACGACCCGGAGGAGCCAGAGGGCGCGCATTAGTTTCCGTCCTTCCTGGCGGGGTCGGGGGGCGTAGGGCCCTCCAGGAACTTGAGGGATTCCAGGAATCGGAGGCGCTCGACGATCCCCATCCGCCGGAGGAGTTCACCTTGTTGAGCCATGTTGGCTTCTCTCAACAGATCCAGGTCTTTCAGCATCTCGGCCTCGATGACCTCGTCTTTGGTCTCGGCCGCCCAAGCCCGTGTTGCCGTCCCGAGCCCGACCAGCCCCGAGGCGAGCAGCGCCAGCATGGTCCACCACCGCCGAGCGTCCACCTAACTTTTCCGGGTCGGTTGGATCGTATCCAGATGCTGGATGACATCCAGGTCTTCCCAGAGATCCAGACGCTCGAGCATGGAGTACTGCTGCAGGAGATCGAGGCGGCTCGCCACGGCCGTCTCCTCCAGAAACGCGAGGTCCGCGGTGACCGGGGGACGATAGGTCCCGCTCGGGAAGGCGAGGATGAGGAGCGCCCCCGCGACGGCAGCCGAGAGCGCCACCGGGAGCGGCCGCAGGAGCCACTGCCATCCCCACAATGGCTGCCGCCGGCCTTCCAGTTTCTGCCGGAGCTCAGCGCGGTACGCCCCCCACTGGATCTCGGGCGGCTGCGGCACGGAGGTCGCCAGGTCCTGGAGGATCTTCCTGAAATCCTCGAGGGCTCTCGTGCACTCCGCGCATGTGGAAACATGGCTAGCCACGCGCCGGTGGTCGCGGTCGGCCAATTCGCCCTTTAAGTAGGCGATCAGCTGTGTGTCGGGATGCCGCGGTGCCCACATGTTACTTCCCCATCAGTTTCCGGAGGGTGGACAACGCCCGGTGCAGATGCACGCGGACGGTCGCCTCCGAGCACTTCAAGACGTTTGCGATTTCGGCCGTGGGCAGTTCTTCCTGGACCTGGAGCAGCAGGGCCGCCCGCTGCTGGGGCGAGAGCTGATCCACGGCGGTCCAAAGCACTTTCATCGTCTGCTCCTTGCCCAGATCCTCGACAGGGTCCTGGAAGGGCGCGGGCTGTCGTTCGATGAGCGAGGTCTCCGACTCGTCCTCTGAGCGGTCCACCACGAGGACGCCGCGCCACCGGCGATGCTTCCGCCGGTGATCCAGGCAAAGGTTGACCAGGATGCGGTAAAACCAGGTCGAGAAGCGGGCCCGTTGGCCGAAGCTCTCGGCTGCCTGGTAGAGCCGGATGAAAGCCTCCTGGGAGAGGTCTCGAGCTTCCTCGGCGTCTCGGAGAATCGACCACGCCAACCGGTACGCCCGCTCCTGGTACCGCTCCACCAAGAGATCGAAGGCTGCCTCGTCCCGGTTGGCCACGCGCTGACAGAGCACCTCATCGGAGAGCTCCACCCCGGGGCCATCCTCTTTCGCTCATCTTCCCATACCGCTGTCACCGGCTCCAAGTAGCGGCGCGAGGGGCGGGCCGGTCGCCCGACCCGGGCCACGTGAAGTGGCCCGGGTGCCCGATAAGGAAAGCTCGCTTCGCTCGCGCGTCGCGTGAAGAGCCGTCCTCAGTTAGCGGCCGTGACGCCGCTGATAGACGTCGTGCCGCAGATCCCGCCGGTCGTGCCGGAGGTCCCGGATGTCGTCCCGGCGATCTTTCAGGTCCTCGCCGAGCTCCTTGCGGTCTTTGCGGAGTTCCGCACGATCCTCCTTGGCCTCCTCCTTGTTTCCAGCCTTGAGGTCCTT
>JACQCL010000031.1 GCA_016201645.1 Candidatus Rokuibacteriota bacterium | reverse complement strand
GAGGGGGAGCGGGCGGTCCTCCAGCGCGTTGGTGATGAAGAGCGGGATTACTTTCTCCGGATACTGGTTCGGCCCGAAGTTGTTGGAGCTCCGCGTGATGACGATGGGGAGCCGGTAGGTGGTCCAATAAGCGCTCACCAGCAGGTCCCCTCCCGCCTTGGAGGCCGCGTAAGGGTTTGAGGGTCGGACCGGCGCGTTCTCCCTGACGGCGCCGCGCTCGATGGAGCCATAGACCTCGTCGGTGGACACCTGCACGTAGCGCGGAATGCGGAGTTCGCGGGCCGCCTCAAGCAGGGTGAAGGTGCCCAGCACGTCGGTCTTCAGGAATTCGTCCGCCCCCAGGATCGACCGGTCCACGTGCGATTCCGCCGCGAAGTTGAGGATCGCGTTAGCGCTCCGCACCGCCTCTCGAACCACGGGAGCATCGCAGATGTCACCGTGGACGAACCGGTAGCGCGGGTTCCGCTCAACGTCCCGGAGGTTCTCGAGGTTGCCGGCGTAGGTGAGCTTGTCGAGATTCACCACCGAATAGGTCGGGTATTTCTGGAGGACGTGACGGACAAAATGGGACCCGATGAAGCCCGCGCCGCCCGTCACCAGGAGCTTCATCGAGGGTTCTGTCTCCCTACTCCCGAGCCGTCTCCCAGATGTCGGCGCCGGCGAAGTCCCAGGGAAGGCGCCCCTCGTCGCAAGACTCCGGCGCGGGCGAAAAATGCGTGTCGGTAAAGTAGATGATCCGACCCCGCGCAGGTGCCAGGTTGCGACACCCGTGGGCCACGCCCGGTGGGATCAGCGCGACGCGCGAGTGGCCGTCGCCCAGGACGAGACGCATCCGGGCCCCTTCCGTGGGCGAGCCCGTGCGGACATCAACGAGCACCAGGAGCAGCTTGTCGCCCGGCGGCACGTACCAGATATCGGTCTGCGCGCGGTGGAGGTGAAAGGCCTTGATGGCGCCCGGCTCGATCTCGCTATAGTTGACCTGGGCGAGGACAAAGCTCGGAAACGCCGCCGCGGCGCCAGCCTTGAAGCGGCCGAGCTCGGTGAAAGAGCCCCCATCGTCGGTATGGCGGGCAAGCTCGACGATCTCCACGCCCTTGATCTTCGGCTTGGCTGAGTAGTCCTGAAACCGCAGGTGCCGCTTGGCCTCGCCGCTCAGCTCCATGGGGATGCCCCCGCGCCGCTCAGACCAGGCCAACCTGTGAGCGGTCGCCAAGCATCAGGTTGTAGGATTTGGGCTTGGATCCCGATCGGTAGATCATCACGTTGCGCCCCACGAGGCTCGATTCGATGCGCCCCGCCACGTCCGAGACGCTGGACCCTTCCAGGATGATCGAGTGCTCCACCTCGCTACTCCGGATCACGACCTGATCTCCGATGGCGGTGAAAGGACCGATGTAGGCGTTCTCGATCAGCGCGCCCTTGCCGATGATGGCCGGGCCACGAACGACGCTCCTGACGATCTTCGCGCCGACCCCGACGATCACCTTGCCGTGGATCTCTGAGGCTTCGACCTCCCCTTCGACGCGGGCCTCGAGCGTGTCGAGGACGAGCCGATTCGCCTCGAGCAAATCCTCGAGCTTCCCGGTGTCCTTCCACCACCCCTCGATCACGTGCGGGCGGACCGTCCGGCCCGCATCAATCAGCCACTGGATGGCATCGGTGATCTCGAGCTCACCGCGCGCCGACGGGCGGATCGCCTTCACCGCGTCAAACACGGTGCGATCGAACATGTAGACGCCCACGAGGGCCAGATCTGACGGCGGGATCTTCGGCTTCTCGACGAGACGCACGACCTTGCCGTCCCTGAGCTCGGCCACGCCGAACTGCTGAGCGTTGGCAACCCGGGCCAGAAGAATCTGGGCGTTCGGCCTCTCCTCCCCGAAGCGCCTGACAAGAGCGGCCAATCTTTCTCGAATCAGGTTGTCCACGAGGTACATGACGAACGGGCCAGCGCCAAGGTACGGCTCCGACACCAGGACGGCATGAGCAAGGCCGAGCGGCGCTTCCTGCTCAATGTAGGTAACAGACACCCCGAAGCGCGCGCCGTCGCCGACGGCGTCCATGATCTCCCGCTTCGTGTCCCCCACGACGATTCCGATCTCCCGGATTCCCGACTCAGCCAGGGCCTCGATGCCGTAGTAGAGGATCGGCTTGTTGGCGACGGGTACCAGCTGCTTGGCCGAGGTGTAGGTAATCGGGCGGAGGCGGGTTCCCCGGCCGCCGGCGAGGATGAGTCCTTTCATCGAAGTTCCAGAATCCGTTAGTTTTTCCCTGGCCGAACCTCTAAAATAGAGCGAGTATAGCAGTCGCCCTCGGGGCGAACAAGGGTCAAGGTAAATCTCCTTTGACTTGATCGGAATTGGTGGTATTCTATTTTGGCCATATCTTTCAAGGAGCTGGGGGCATGAAGACGCTGAGGGAGATGCTGGGCGAAGCCCGGCAGGTTGTCCGGGAGGAAGGGCCCGCGGAGCTCAAGGCGCGTCTGGACACCGGGGAGCCGCTCGTCCTCATCGACGTCCGTGACCCCGACGAGTACCGCGACGGATACATCGAGTCCGCGATTAACATTAGTCGAGGGTTCCTCGAGTTCCGTATCGGGAGCGCGGCCACCGACCCCAACCTCCCCATCGTCCTCTATTGTCAGACCGGCCTCCGATCGGTCCTGGCCGCCAAAGCGCTCAAGGACCTCGGGTACACCAACGTCACCAACCTCGCCGGCGGCTACCAGAAGTGGGCGCAGTCCGGCCTCCCGATCGTCAAGGATTCTCCGCTCACCACCGACCAGATCCAGCGCTATAGCCGCCACTTCCTCCTCGGCCAGATCGGTGAAAAGGGCCAGCGCAAGCTCCTGCGCTCAAAGGTGCTCTTGATCGGTGCGGGCGGCCTGGGCTCGCCCACCGCCCTCTATCTCGCCGCCGCAGGCGTCGGGACTCTCGGGGTCATGGACGGCGACCGCGTGGACATCACCAACCTCCAGCGCCAGATCCTCCACAAGACTTCGGACATCGGCCGACCCAAGGTGGAGTCGGCGACTGAAATGATCCGCGCGCTGAACCCCGACGTCACCGTCGTACCCTACCCGGTCCGACTGACCGTGGACAACATCGAGGAGATCATCAGGGACTACGACCTGATCGTGGACGGCTCGGACAACTTCGAGACGCGCTACCTGGTCAACGACGCGTGTTACCTCCAGGGGAAGACCAACGTTCACGGCTCCATCTTCCAGTTCGAGGGGATGGCAACGGTCTTCACCCCCGACAAGGGTCCCTGCTATCGGTGCCTCTACCCCACGCCGCCGCCGCCGGGGCTCGTCCCCTCCTGAAGCGAGGCTGGCGTCCTGGGCGTGCTCCCAGGAGTGATCGGGCTGGTGCAAGCGACCGAAGCCATGAAACTGCTTGTCGGGTTCGGCGAGCCCCTGATTGGGCGCCTCTTGACCTATGACGCCGCTGGGATGACCTTCCGGGAAGTGAAGCTGAGAAGGGATCCCAACTGCCCGCTCTGCGGGAAGAATCCCACGATCAAGGATCTCGCGATCCATATGGAAGGCGCGGGCCAGGTCTGTGCCGTCGACGACAACGGCCGGAGCGACTCCGCGGCCCGTCCCGTCCCCTCGGCGAAACCCGGCGGCTAACATCTCAAGGGACCGTGTCCCGAAGCCTCGGCAGGAGCCTCCCCCCTGACCTTCTGAACCGCCTCTCGCAGTCGGACCTGCGGTCCCACCTCGGTAAGGCCATCCCCCTGATCACCCTCGACGCCGAGGGACGGCCCCACCCCATGCTCGTGTCCTACCTCGAAGTCAGGGCCATAGACCCGAGGACGATCAGGGTCGTGATCAGTGCCAGGAGCCGGAGTGCCCAGAACCTCCGCGAGCGGCGGGTCGCTACGCTCTTGCTCGTGGAGCCTGACCAGGCGCTTTACGTGAAAGTGCGCGCCAGCGACGGCCCCCATCCGGTCGTAGAGCTTTCGGATTTCGCCCTGTTCGTGCTCACGGTGGAAGATGTCCTCGAGGATGCTCCGGGAGAGTGGGAGCGCGGGATCAGAATCGGCAGCGGCCTTCGTTATGCTCCGTCGCCGTCGCTGGACGAACCCTGGGCCCGGGCCACGCTCAAGGCCCTCGCTCAGGAAGGGCCCTAGCCGAAAGCCGGATGGCTCACGGAGTCGGGCGAGGCCGGGCGGGCGACTCCTGACGGGCCGTCGGCTCCTGGTAGAGCCCCACGGTCACTGGGACATCCGTTTCCTGCCTCTGGCGAACGATCGTCAGCTTCACGACCTGTCCCACGGGGGCGGCGGCGATGATTCGTTGGAGGTCACGCGGCCCCTCCACTCGGGCGCCGTCCACGGCCAGCACCACATCATTCGGTTTCAGGCCCGCCTTGTCCGCAGGCTCACCCGGCATGACCCGGCGGATCAACACGCCGCGAGCTTCCTTCAGCCCCAGCTTGGAAAGATCGTCATCGGAGACCTCATCGATCCCGACGCCGAGCCATCCCCACTCGATCTTGCCCTTTTCGATCAGCTGGGGAAGAAGGGACTTGACGACATTCGAGGGGATCGCGAAACCGATAGAGCCGTTCCGCGCTGCCATGCTGTTCACGCCGACGACCTCGCCGGCCATGTTGACGAGTGGGCCCCCCGAGTTCCCCGGATTCACCGAAGCGTCGGTCTGGATGAAGTCGAACCCCGGCGTGGCGACCCGAAGGGGCGCACCCTTCCGGCTGACGATTCCGAAAGAAACGGTCTGTTCGAGGCCAAACGGGTGGCCGAGAGCCAGGACAAACTCTCCCACCCTCAGGCGATTGGAGTCGCCGAGCTGGAGGACGGGAAGGCCATGGACCCCTTCGATCTTCACGAGGGCCAAGTCCACGCGGCTGTCCTTGCCGATCAGCTTCCCCTCGAAACGCCGCCCGTCCTGGAGGCGGACCTGGATCCGCGTGGCATCGGCGACCACGTGAGCGTTGGTCACCAGAAGACCGTCCTCCCGAATCAGAAATCCCGAACCCGACGCGGCCCGCGGCTCATCGGGAGGGGACGGTTCAGCGCCTTCGCTCGCCGGCGCCTGCGCTCGGCGCACTCGCACCTGCACGAGCCCGGGCCGGAGGCGCTCGGCCAGTTGGCCCAAATGCTCGTTGAGCCGCGCGATCTCGGGGGGGACGGCCCCCGCCGCTCCCTCCCGCGAAAGCGGTCCGCCTGACGGCACGCCGCTGGCGCACCCGGCAAGCCACAAGACCCACACGATGAGGAGCAAAAGGCCCTGCCGGCGGTCCATTCGCACGTGGCCTTCCTCCTTGGGCACAGTCCGTCTCGCCTTATCGTGACACTTCGCGGACGAGGTGGCCCAGCTCGGGAATGATGAGCCTCTCGAGCGCAAGACGACAGGCGTTGGGTGATCCGGGCAGAGAGAAAATAATCCGGCGCTGGCGGATCCCCGCCTGGGCGCGGGAGAGCATGGCAGCGGCCCCGATCTGCTCGTAGGAGAGCACCCGGAGCAATTCCCCGAATCCCGGCAGACGCTTCTCCAGCATGCTTTCCACCGCCTCGAACGTCGAATCGCGCGAGGTAATTCCCGTTCCACCGGTCAGAACGAGCACCTGGACCCGGGAATCCTCACACCCCTGCCGGACGACGTCCTGAACGTGTGCAGGCTCATCCTTCACGATCACCGACCTGACGACCTGGTGGCCCGCCTTCGCCAGCAACTCGCGGATCAGCTGACCGCTGGTATCGGTCTCCGGGGTCTTCGAGTCAGAAATGGTCAGGACCAGGCAGCCAACGCTCTTCGGCGCATGCGCCTTGTGCTCTCGGGGGACGGCATCAGCCTCGGTCACCCTCGCGGCCTCCTTCGTCCGTGCCGCTGACGCGATTATAGCATCCGCGCTGAGACGGCTCAATTCAGCGCCCGACACGCAGAGCGTTCGCTCTGAAGGAGCAGCCGCGACGGCTTCAGGTCCGAATTAGGGGACGTCAGGAAACACTTCGGTAGGTCCCGGCTCGAACGGAAGCGCTGGCAGAACCACGGGCTTGTAGTCGTTCGCCGGGAGCGGGAACGTGAAGAGCTCGTAGGCGCCCACGCCGGTCCGGACCAATCCCAGGCCCATCCCCTTGAACAGTCCGATGGGGCCGCCGAGGGACGGCCCATGCTCGCGGGATTCATAGTAAATGGTCCTCGGCACATCCGTCAGCAGGCCAAAGGCCGGATTCTGGCCCCCGCGGATCGCCTTCTTCAACATTTTTGACCCGGTCCCTTCCTCGTCGGTCCTCGGAACTTCCGTCTTCGAGGCGGGTGTCTCCGCGGCAAGCACAGGGACAGTCACCTGACAAAGAACGATCGCTAACCCCAGCACAGTCGCCGAGCGTCGCACTCGTGCCATCTCAACCCTCGCTGTGGACGGCCAGAGAGACAACACCGCGGACGCGCGCCTCCTCCAGCCTTGAGAAAGAGTGGCTCCCCGGGCAGGACTCGAACCTGCAACCTTGTGGTTACGAGTGCCCCAGCATTTCTACTGGGCTCGGACTATCTCTTCACCCGCCTTGATCTTCTCCGTACCAAGGGAGGGGTGTCGGGCGCTTGCGAGGCTTTATTGGGATGGGCTCCTCAGCCTCTAGTCTCTGCACGTTCCTGCCTACACGTTGGCCCTTCGGCAGGCTTCGCTCAGGGTTACCGTTCCGAATCGCGATGGATCGGGGCAGGCTTCCCTGAATTCACCCGATGTTTCAGCCACAGTTTCCTGTGGGAGCTGCAGTCCGGCGTGAACTTCTCGATAGTTCACCCTCCTTACAGCCACCTGCTCTACCGGTTGAGCTACCGGGGAACATCGCTATTTTACCCGATCCCACCACGTCTCCCCAGGGTTTTCGAACGGCTCGCTACCCCATCTCCCTGCGCCCCTCCAGCGCCTTGCCCAAGGTGACCTCGTCGGCATACTCGAGATCGCCCCCGACGGGGAGCCCGCGCGCGATGCGGGTGACCCGAGGCGCGAGGGACTTCAACAGCTTGGCCAGATAGATCGCCGTGGCCTCTCCCTCCACGTTGGGATTCGTGGCAAGAATCACCTCGTCCGCCGGCTGGCCTTCGAGCCGGGCGAGCAGCTCCCGCACCCGGAGATCCTCCGGCCCGATTCCGTCCAGCGGCGACAACACCCCCAGGAGAACATGGTAACGGCCCCGGTATTGTCCGGTGCGCTCCATCGCGAGCAGATCGTTGGGCTCTTCCACCACGCAGAGGAGGCGGGCATCCCGCGCGGGGTCCGAGCAGATCTGACAGGGATCCTCCTCGGTCACGTTGAAGCAGATCGAGCAGTTGACGATCTGGGCCTTGACCCGCGCGATCGCCTCCGACAGCGCCGTGACCTCTTCGGTCGGGCGCTTCAGGAGAAAGAAGGTCAGCCGCTGGGCGGTCTTGGGGCCGATGCCCGGAAGCTTCTGCAGCGCGTCGATCAGGCGAGCAACCGGCTCGGGATAGTACGCCACCCCATCCCTCTACGGAGTGAGGCCCGGGATCCGGAGGCCGCCGGCGATCTTCCCCATCTCGGCCTGGACCAACTCCCGGGACTTCCGGAGCGCCTCGTTACACGCCGCCAGGACCAGGTCCTCGAGCATCTGCGCGTCCTCGGGGTTGATCACCTCGCGGTCAATCTTGATGGAAACGATCTCCTGGTTCCCGTTAGCCTCCACCGTCACCATGCCGCCACCGGCCGTTGCCTCGACCTTCTTCTTCGCCGCCTCCTCCCGGAGGGCCTCCAGCTGCGCTTGCAGCTTCTGAGCGTCCTTCAGAATGTTCCCGAAGCCCTTCACTGGCCTTCCCCTCCCTCCTCGGCCCTCGGCCTGACCGCAACCACTTCGCCCTGAAACAGAGAAACGGCGGCCTGAACAGCAGGGTGCCCCTGGGTCCCGGCAGCCTGCCCCGCATCCATGCTGATCTCGAGCCGTCTCGCGCCGGCAATGTGCCGCTGCACGCACTCGCTGACCAAGTCATGGTTCGCCCGGTCCGTGAGGAGCTCCCGGTGGAAGTGATTTCCCAAGAGCGCCACTGTGAGTTTGCCCTCGGCGAGCGCAACGGGTGTGGATTGCTCGAGCACGGCCCCCAACGCGGGTTTGCGCCGAACGACCTCATCCACCACACGGCGCCATCCCGCGTCTAGTCCCTCCGAGGGCGCGATGGGGGACCCGACCGGCGGCGCGACGGGATCGGAGGGCTGCCGGGCAGTGCCCCGCCCCGTGGGGGACGCAACGCGCGTCGGAGACTCCATCGCAAGCAGACTCTGCTGAACCGGCCCGGCTGCCGGCGCGGGCGGCCCGCCGCCGACGAATGCCATCTGGCGGAGGCGTACCTCGGCTTCTTCCACTCGGGCAAGCACGCTCTCGATCGCCATCGGGACCGGACGCCGGGTGGCTTTGACGGCAGCGATCTCCAGCTCGACCCGTGGATGCGGCGACCGCCGGAGCTCGCTCTCGGCCTCAACGAAGACCCGGAGGAGATAAAGCAGCTCTTCCTCGCCGACCTGAGCGCCCTGGGCCCGGAGCTCATTGGCCTCGGCAGGAGTCAGGTCCGGCGGCGAAAGGCGGGGGGCGACCTTCAAGAGGAGGAGTCGCCGCAGCCCCTCGACCACCTCCCGGCAGAGCAGGCTCAAGTCTTCTCCCTCGCGCGCAGCCCGATCAATGGCTTCCAGCGCTCCCGCCCCATCGCGAGCCACCAGCGCGCCGATGAACGCGCGCACTTGAGCCGGGGCGCTTGCCCCCAGGAGGTGAGCCAGGGAGTCGGCCTCGAGCCGCCCCCCGCCGTAGGCGAGCGCCGTGTCGAGAAGGGAAAGCGCGTCCCTCAGGCTTCCCTCGGCGCTTCGCACCAGGAGCGGGAGCGCCGCGGCGTCAAACTCCACCTTCTCCGCCCGGAGAATCCGCTCCAGACTCACCGACAGAAGCTCGGGCGCGATCGGCTTGAAGTCGAAGCGCTGGCATCGCGAGAGGACCGTCGGCGGCAGTCCCTGGGGCTGCGTCGTCGCCAGGATAAAAACCACGTGTGACGGCGGCTCCTCCAGCGTCTTCAGCAACGCGTTGAACGCCGCCTCCGTAAGTTGGTGAACCTCGTCGATGATGTAGACCTTGTACCTCCCCCGAGCCGGGGCGTACTTGACGTTCTCCCTGAGGGTACGGATCTCGTCAATGCCGCGGTTAGAGGCGCCATCGATCTCAATGACATCCACGAGCGTTCCCGCGACCAGTTCCTGACAGGCGGGACAGGCGCCGCAGGGTTCGGAGCCCTGGCGACGGCCGCAGAGCAGGGCCTTGGCGAGCAACCGCGCCGTGGTCGTCTTCCCCACTCCCCGGGGCCCGGCGAAGAGATACGCGTGAGCAATCCGGTTAGCCGCCAGCGCGTTCCGGAGCGTTCGCGTGATCGGCTCCTGGCCCACCACCGCTTCGAAGGTTTGCGGCCGCCACTTCCTCGCCAGCACCTGATAGCTCATCTCCGTATCCCGTCCGAGGGTATATGGCCGTGCACCCTCCGTCGACTTCGCTCGCCCTGCGATCTCCTCACAGAGCCTGCTCCGGTCAGGTACTCCCACGGCACACGAGAGGGTCGCCTTACCGTTGCTCCCTTCCGGGCCTGGCGGGTTCGACGATTCCCGTTGCGTGGGGCCCAACCCTCAACGCCGCCCCGTGAAGCTCAATTCAACGCGAAGAAGCCTCGAGAGGGGATTCAACCCCGCTGTAGCGGATTGCGGGCTACAGGGCACCGCTACCTCCCCGTCTAGCACGGCCACGCTGGAACATGGCGGAGGGGGTGGGATTCGAACCCACGGCACAGTTCCCCGTGCACGGCATTTCCAGTGCCGCACCTTCGGCCGCTCGGTCACCTCTCCGGGTCCCCGTTCGAGCGCGGGCTCTGCCCGCGCAACCTGTTCCCGGGGGGAGGCATCGGAAGGGGGGCAGAGCCCCCCTCCGAGCGCTTGGCGGAGGGGAGAGGATTTGAACCCCCGAGGGACCTTCTGGGCCCCTATCCGATTTCGAGTCGGACGCCTTCAACCGGGCTCGGCCACCCCTCCGATCAACCTTCGGTTCGCTTCATTTCAAAGAACCGCGCTATGAGCCCCCGGCAGTCCTCACCGAGGACGCCGCCCTCGACCCGCGCCCGGTGGTTCAGGCGGGGATCGTCGAGCAACCGGTAGAGCGATTCGGCGCCTCCCGCCTTCGGGTCCGCAGCCCCGTACACGACGCGCCCCACCCGCGCCTGAAGCGCCGCTCCACAGCACATCGGGCACGGCTCCAGCGTGACGTACAGCGTCGCTTCCGGCAACCGGTAGTTGCCCGCCTTCAGCGCGGCTTCTCTGAGCGCCAGAATCTCGGCATGAGCCGTCGGATCGCTGAGGGCGATCGGCTGGTTGCGCCCGCTGCCAATCACTTCCCCGGCCTCAACGACGACGGCGCCCACGGGAATCTCGCCCGCGGCGAGCGCCCGCCGCGCTTCAGCCAGCGCCTCGCGCATGAACCCTTCGTCGCTCGCTCGCTGGCTCACTGCTCGACCATGCTAGCACACCTGGATGGCGGGTTCAGGCGGCGAAGCGAAGAACCCCCCGAGAGTGGCTCCCTCCAGGGGGGGTCAGAATGGCGCGCCCAAGAGGATTCGAACCTCTGGCCTTCGGATTCGTAGTCCCGCCTACTCTACCAGGCCACCCAACGATACCCAATAAAACCCAAGGAATTCACGCCCTGGGTGGGCCGCAGGTT
>JACQCL010000108.1 GCA_016201645.1 Candidatus Rokuibacteriota bacterium | reverse complement strand
CTCTCCGCGATCCCCATGGGCGGGTACGTGAAGATGATGGGGGAGGAGAACCCCCTGGAGGGAGGGGGGAGCGCAACGGTGGACCCGGCGAAGTCGTTCGCCCTCAAACCGCTGCCCTCGCGGTTTCTGATTGTGTTCGCGGGTCCCGGGATGAACTTCGTCCTGGCGGCGGCGATCTTTGCCGCCGTGTTCATGATCGTGGGGCGGCCCGTCCTTCCCTCCACTCTCGGGCGGATCAAGGACGGGGGACCCGCCGCGATGGCCGGGCTCAGCACGGGAGATCGCATCACGGACGTGGATGGGGTTCCGGTTTCCAACTGGGAGGATCTGGTCAAGCTCATCCAGGCCGGGAAGGGGGGGACGCGGCAGATCGTGTTCTTGCGCGAGGGCCATGAGCGGCGGACCGCGCTCACGCCCGTCCGGACGACTGTCAAGGACATCTTCGGCGACGAGCAGGAGGTGTGGGACCTCGGCGCGCGGCCCTTTGCGCCCGCCAGGATCGGCGAGGTCCTGCCGGGCTATCCGGCGGCGCGGGCGGGTCTCCGCCCCGGCGACACGGTGGTGGCCTTGGAGGGCACGCCCGTCCTGTCGTGGGACGAGCTGGCCGAAAGCATTCACAAGCGCGCCGGGAAAGAGACGCTCCTCACGATCGAGCGCGGCGGCAGGTCGCTCAGCGTGACCGTGGTGCCTCAGCCCTTCAAGGATCGCGGAGCCTCCGGCGAGGAGGTTGAGGTCGGACGCATCGGCATCAGTCCAGCCCTCGCCGTCTCCTACGTCCGCGTGAACCCGGTCGTCGCCGTGGTGCAAGGCGTCCTCCGGACCTGGGACATGACGGCCCTGACGGCGATCGGGCTCTGGAAGCTCGTCACGCGCCAGCTGCCCGCCTCGACAATCGGCGGGCCGATCCAGATCGCCGTGGCGGCGGGGGAGCAGGCCAAGCAGGGGATCACGAGCCTCGCCTTCTTCACGGCGGTGATCAGCGTCAACCTGGCGCTCCTGAACCTGCTCCCGGTCCCGATGCTGGATGGCGGTCATCTGCTCTTTTTCGTCATCGAGGCCGTCCGAGGCCGCCCCCTGTCGCTCAGGAAGCGGGAAGTGGCTCAGCAGGTGGGGCTCTTTCTGCTGCTGCTTCTGATGGTGTTCGCCGTGTACAATGATCTCGCGCGGATCGACTTCTTCCATTTCTTTAAGTGACATGGAGCGAGGGCAGGGGCGAACGTGATGACACCACGCCGGAAGACGAGGCAGATCCAGCTGGGCGCGCTCAAAGTGGGCGGGGACGCGCCGATCACCGTGCAGTCCATGACCAAGACCGACACGCGGGACGTCGAGGCGACGCTGCTGCAGATCTGGTCTCTGGAGGCGGCCGGCTGCGACATCGTCCGGGTCGCGGTCCCCGTGAAGGAAGCGGCCGAGAAGCTCGGGGAGATCAGGAAGCAGATCCGCATCCCGCTGGTGGCGGACATCCACTTCAACTACAAGCTGGCGCTCATGGCTCTGGATCAGGGCGTGGACTGGCTCCGTCTCAACCCGGGCAACATCGGCGGCAAGCAATTCGTGATGGAAGTCGTGCGGCTCGCCCAGGCCCGGAAGATCCCCATCAGGATCGGCGTCAACGCCGGCTCGCTCGAGAAAGATCTCCTGGCCAAGTACGGGGGCCCGACGGCTCAGGGGATGGTGGAGTCCGCGCTGCGCCACATTCGGATCCTGGAGGACTGCGGCTACCCGGAGATGAAGGTCTCGCTGAAGGCGTCGGACCCCGCCATGATGATCGACGCCTATCGCCGGCTCGCCGAGCAGGTCGAGTACGCCTTTCACCTGGGGGTCACGGAGGCGGGGACTCCGACCGTGGGAACCATCAAGTCCGCCGTCGGCCTCGGGACGCTGCTCGCCGAAGGGATCGGGGACACCATCCGCGTCTCCCTCGCCGCAGACCCGGTGGAAGAGGTCCGGGTGGGGATTGAGATCCTCAAGGCCCTGGGTCTCAGGAAGCAAGGGCTGACGTTCGTGGCCTGTCCCTCTTGTGGGCGAGCCGACGTGGACCTGGTGAAGCTGGCCAGGGACGCCGAGGAGCGGTTGAAGGGCGTGACCGCGGAAGTCCACGTCGCTGTGATGGGGTGTCTGCCGCCGGGCGAGCAGGTGCTGACGAAGCACGGCCCGGCACCCATCGAGGCGGTGGAGGAAGGTGCAGAGATTCTAACGCATGAGGGGTCGTTCCGGAAGGTGCTCTGGACCACCACCCACCACCATCAGGGTGAGCTGGTAGAAGTGCATCCCACCGGCTTTGCCCCATTCCGTCTGACTCCCAATCATCCGGTCTGGGCATTTCCCCGCCCCTCTCGGCGGAAGGGCGGCAGAGACAAACGTCCGCACATTCTGAAGGTCCTCAACAAGGGAGACGCGCCGAGGTGGATCAAGGCCGGCGAGCTCGGCCCCGGCTGGGTCCTGGCTCATCCGGTTCTCCAGGAGAAGGAGGATCGAGCGGCGCTGACGGTCGAGGGGCTGGGCGTCATCGCGGTAGACGAGGACGTCATGACCCTCAGCGGCTACTATCTGGCCGAGGGGACGCTGTCCGGGAAGGGCGGCAAGCCCTACCAGCAGTTCTTCTACTTCCACGGGCGAGAGGACGCCTACGTCGAGAGACTCTCCTCCATTTTGATCGGCATGGGGATCCGGCCGAGCATCCGGCGGCGGCGGCGCACGGCTGAGGTCATTTCGCACTCGCTCGCCCTGGGAAGGTTCCTCGAGGGCCTCTTCGGGCGCGGCGCGGAGACCAAGTGTCTCCCCGAGTGGATGGTTCGGCTCCCCTACGACAAGCAGCGGCCGCTGCTTCGCGCGCTCTGGGAAGGTGACGGCTACCTGGGGCGCGTGCGGGGCTACTGGCGGGCCACATACTCGACATCTTCCTGGAGCCTTGCCGTGCAGGTCCATCAGATTCTGCTCCGCCTCGGGATCGCTGCGTTCCTGCACCACCGGGACCAGCCGGACCGGAAGCGCAACTGGGTCGTTTCGGTGACCTCCAAAGAGGCGCTCGCCCGGTTAAGCCACGTTCTGGGGCTCCGCGCCGCGCCCGGGCCGGGTCATTCAAGGAACGGACAGGTCGTGCTCGATGAGCGCGCGCTCTACGTGGGGGTGCGGGACGTCCGGCGGGTCCCTTACACCGGCCACGTTCATAACCTGGAGGTGGAGGGGGCCCATTCGTTCTGCCTCCCTGGCGCCGCTCTTCATAACTGCGAGGTCAACGGGCCGGGCGAGGCGCGCGCCGCCGACATCGGCGTCGCGGGAGGCAAGGGGATCGGCCTGATCTTTCGTAAAGGAGAGGTCGTCAGGAAGGTTCCCGAGTCGCAGATCATCGACGCGCTCTGGGAGGAGGTCGAGCGCTTCATCGCCGAGAAGCAGGCGCAGCAAACCGCCCCGGCCGAGGACTAGCATGGACCGACCCGTCGGGAAGACAAAGCACGGGGAGCTCACGCTCGACGAGATCGCCGGTCTTCAGCCGGGCATGAGCGAATGGATGCTGGTCTTGGCTCACCGGATGCACGTCATGTACTTCTCCTGCAAGGCCGGGAACTGGGAGCTCGGCCGGTATCAGCTCAGAGGGATCCGCAAGATCCTCAGCAACGCGGCGTTGACCCGGCCCAAGTATAAGGCCGCCCTGGAGCAGTTCTCCAAGGATCATCTCGATGGGCTTGACGAGGCCATGCGGCGAAAGGCCTGGGACGATTTTGACCGGCTGGTCGCCGCCACGATCGAAGCCAGCGATCGCTACCATGCCGAGTGGGGGTACGCCTACATCCGGTATCGGATTCCCGACCACCCACCCGGTGACTATCTTCTGTCGCCCCCGCACGCCTCGTAAATCCCGCGACTGCCCCTAACATGCGCTGGTCTGGCTCGCTGATCCCGACCCTGAGGGAGGACCCTGCCGACGCCGAGGCTGTCAGCCACAAGCTCATGGTCCGGGGCGGTCTGGTGCGTCAGCTGGCGGCCGGCATCTACGTCTACCTCCCTCTCGGCCAACGGGTCATGGACAGGATCAACGCCATCGTGCGCGAGGAGATGAACCGGATCGGTGGGCAGGAGGTCACCCTGCCGGTCCTCCATCCCGCGGAGATCTGGCAGCAGTCGGGCCGCTGGCAGGTCATCGGGGAGGAGATGTTCCGGCTCAAGGATAGGAACGCGCGGGACATGTGTCTGGGGATGACCCACGAGGAGGTCATCGCCTGGATCGCCTCCAAAGAGCTCCGCTCGTACCGGGACCTGCCCCAGATCTGGTACCAAATTCAGACGAAGGAACGCGATGAGGCCCGGCCGCGCTCCGGGGTCCTCCGCACGCGCGAGTTCCTCATGAAGGATTCCTACACGCTGGATCTGGACGAAGCGGGCCTCGCCAAGGCCTACGATGCCCACAAGGACGCGTACTGCCGGATCTTCGACCGGTGCGGCCTCCGCTACTACGTCGTCGAGTCCGACCCCGGAATGATGGGTGGCTCCGGCTCACACGAGTTCATGGCCCCGAGCGCGGCGGGTGAGGACGAGGTGGCGATCTGCGAGCAGTGCGGCTACGCGGCGAACGTCGAGCTGGCGCAGGGCATCCCGCTCCAGCCGAAGTTTCCCGCCTGGAAGTTGGAGGAGGTTCCCACCCCCAACGCTCGGACCATCAACGAGGTCGCGACGCTGCTCGGGGTCGAGCCCACCCTCACGATTAAATCCCTGGTCTACGTGACGAAGACCGGCCCGCTCCTCGCCCTGGTCAGGGGGGATCAGACGCTCCACGAAAAGAAGCTCGCGCGGGCGGTGGGCGACGTCCGTCCCGCGCATCCTGACGAGGTGAAAGCCGCGCTCGGGGCTCCCGTCGGCTCCGTGGGACCCGTGGGCTGCCGCCTCCCCATTGTTGCCGACGAATCGCTGAGGGAAGGAGTCTATGTGGTTGGCGCGAACAAGGAAGGGTTCCACTTGAAAGGCGCAAGGCCGGGGCAGGATTTCTCCCCCCGGTTCGCAGACGTGCACACGGTGCAGCCGGGGGAGGGGTGCGGGCGGTGTCGCGCGCCTCTGAAGGTCGAGCGAGTCATCGAGGTGGGGAATATCTTCAAGCTCGGGACGAAATACTCCGTGCCATTGGGGGCGGTCGTGCTGGACGAGAGCGGTCAGGAACGCCCCATCGTGATGGGAAGCTACGGGATCGGGCCGGCGCGGATCGCGGCGGCGGCCGTCGAGCAGCGCCACGATGCCGATGGAATCGTCTGGCCCTGGAGCATCGCGCCCCTGCACGTCCACCTCCTCGCGGTCAACGCCAAGGACCTTGAGCAGGCGGGGGCGGCCGAGGAGTTGTACGGGAAGCTCCAGGCCGCCGGATTCGAGGTGCTGTTCGACGACCGGGACGAGCGGCCGGGGGTCAAGTTCAAGGACGCCGACCTGATCGGCCTGCCGATCCGGGTTACGGTGGGGACCGCGCTCATTAAAGGTGGATTGGTGGAGGTCCGAGCGCGCAAGGATCGAAGCGACCGCCGGGTTGCTAGGGGGGAAATCGTCTCCGCGGTGAAGGACCTGGCCCAGGAACTGAGCCGGGCATAGCGGGCTCCCGCCCCATTCCCCTTGCTGGGGGGCGTGGGGTGTGCTAAGCTCCTGAAAAAGTGGGCGCTGCCCACTTTTTTCTTGCCCCGGGGGAGGGGGGAGCCGTGGACGCTCTGGAGCGGGTGGCGAAGATCGAAGCCGTCGTCTCCCCCGTCCTGGAAGCCCACGGCCTCTCGCTGGTGGAACTCCAGTGGCGCCGCGAAGGCCGGCGCTGGGTGTTGAGGTTCTACGTTGACAAGGCGGGCGGGCTCGGGGTTGGGGATTGTCAGCGGTTCAGCGGCTAGGTCGGCGACGTCCTGGAAGCCGCGAACCTGATCCCGGAGAGCTACGACCTGGAAGTGTCGTCTCCAGGCCTCACCCGGGAGCTCAAGACGGAGCGCGAGTGGCGCTGGGCCGAGGGAAAGAAGGTGCGCTGCTGGGTCGCCGCCGCGCTCGAGGGGCGGACGGAGTTCACGGGGCGGCTTGTGAAGGTCGAGGACGCCCGGGTGACATTGGAAGGGGACGACGGGCGGCAGCGTGAGCTTGAGCGGCGGGAAGTGACCAGGGCTCGACTGGAGCTGGACTTCCCGCGGCGGAAGTGAGTCGCGAGGGGCATGAACCGAGAGCTGATTCTCGTCACCGAGCAGATTGCACGCGAGAAGGGGATCGACAAAGAGGTCCTCTTCGAGGCGCTGGAGTCTGCGCTCCTCTCTGCCTTCAAGAAGACGACCGGAACGGGGGCCGGCGACAACGTGCGCATGGAGCTCGACCGCGAGACCGGCACGCTCAAAGTCTGGGCCCGGAAGCGCGTCGTCGCCAAGGTCACTGATCCGAAGGCAGAGATCGCCCTGGGGGAGGCGCGCGCCCTGAAGGCGGATGCCCAGCTGGACGACGAGGTCGAGCAGGAGTTGGTGCCGCGGGAGTTCGGGCGCATCGCCGCCCAGACGGCCAAGCAGGTGATCCTCCAGCGGGTCCGTGACGCCGAGCGCGAGGGGATCTATTCGGAGTTCGTGCACAAAGAGGGGCAGATCGTCCGCGGCGTCGTCCACCGGATCGAGAAGCGCAACGTGATCGTGGAGATGGGTAAAGCGGAGGGCTTTCTCCCCGAGCGGGAGCAGATTCCCGGCGAGAGGGTTAACCCGGGGGATCGAATCCGCACCTACGTCCTCGAGGTGAGGAAGACTGCCAAGGGCCCCCAGATCACCCTGTCGCGCACCCATCCCGGTTTCCTCGCCCGGCTCTTCGAGACGGAGATCCCCGAGATCGCCGAGGGGATCGTTCAGGTCAAAGCAGCAGCGCGGGAGGCCGGGGAGCGCGCTAAAGTAGCCGTCGCCTCGACGAAGCGGGACGTGGATCCCATCGGGGCCTGTGTGGGTCTGCGCGGTACCCGGATCCAGGTGATCAGCCGGGAGCTGCGCGGCGAGAAGATCGACATCGTCGAGTGGTCGGCCGATCCCATGACGTTCGTGGCTCGGGCCTTGTCCCCGGCCAAAGTGGCGTCCGTCACGCTTCAGGAGCCGCGTCAGGCAATCGAGGCACCGGTGGAGCGGTCCGTTCTCGTCGTGGTGCCGGATAACCAACTCTCTCTGGCGATCGGCAAGAAGGGCCAGAACGCCCGCCTGGCTGCCAAGCTGACCGGGATGCGGGTGGACATCAAGAGCGAGTCCGAGCTGGCGGAGGAGCGGCGCCGAGAAGAGGAGGAGCGGGCCCAGGGGCGATCCGCGATCGAGGAGTTCCCCGGGGTCGGTCCTCAGCTCGCGGAGAAACTCGTTGAAGACGGGCTCTTCTCCCCTCTTCGCATCGTCAGGGCTGGACTGCCGCGACTCCTGGAGATTCCCGGGGTAGGGGAGAAGAAAGCGGAGAAGATCCTGGCGGCCGCCCAGGAGTGGCTCGCTGCGCATTCGGCTGCGACCCCGGCCGCCGAGCCTCAGGCCGGCGCGGCGGAAGCGCCCGTTGCCGAGGAGGCCGGCGTGCTGCCTGTCCGCCCCCAGCCGGAGGCTGCGGGCCCCGAGCCGTAGGCTGGGGAGTGAGCGGCGCCGCCCGCGTGAAGCGGGAGCCCCAGCGAACCTGTGTCGGGTGCCGGCAGGTTCGGCCCAAAGCTCAGTTGATCAGGCTGGTCCGACAGGCGGATGGAACGGTGGTCATTGATCGGGCGAACAAGGGGTCCGGCAGGGGTGCTTATGTCTGTCCCTCGGCTGAGTGCGTGGGAGAGGCCTTGCAGCGAGGGCGGTTGGCGAAGGCGTTTAGGGAAAAGGCCGAGGCGTCGGTGGAACTGGTCGCGCTGTCCGACAGCCTGAGAAACGGCGTCAGAAGGGGGTGAGGGGACTGTGGCGTCACGAATGAAGGTCATTGATCTCGCCAAGGAGCTGGGGGTCACCAGCAAGGATCTGATCCAGGCCTTGGCGGGGATGGGTCGAAAAGGGGTCAGGACCCGAAGTCCCCTCGACGCCGCCACCATCAATGAGTTGAGGATCAAGCTGGGCCGAGGCCGCGAGCTGCCCGAAGAGCCTAAACCGAAGAGGGCGAAGGCCGCGCCGAAGGAGGCCAAGGCTCCGACGCCGAAGAAAAGGGTCGCGGCGGAAAAGGCTCCGGCTGAGAAGCCGCCGATTGCGAAGAAGCTGGCCGCGAAGAAAGCCAAGGTTGCGTCGGTCCCTGAGGTGAAGGTCAAGGAGGTGGCCGCCGTCGCGCCCCCAGCTCCTCCCGCGCCGCCTTCGCCTCCCGTTCCCCGACCCGTTGAAGTCAAACCCGCCCCCCCGAAGGTCGAGGTCAAGCCGCCGCCGGTTGCGAAGCCGGCTCCTCCCAAACCGAAAGAGGTGGCAAAGGTTGTGCCCCTGAGGCCCGCCGCGCCTCCCCCCCCGCCGGCTCCGCCCAAAAAGGTTGCGGCCGCCCCGGCGGCTCCGACTCCCGTTAAACCCGCGCCTCCCAAACCGCCCCAGCGCGAGGTTGCCCCACTACCTGTCGCTGCGGTCGCCGCGCCGCCGAGGGCGCCGGTTGAACCGAAGCCCGCGCCTCTCCCTCCGGTCCCTGCCGCGCCTCCACCGCCTCAAGAGGTGGTCGCCCCCGTGGAGGTCAGGCGCGAGCTGATCAGGCTCCCCGAGTCCGTGACGGTCGGCGAGCTGGCGGCGGCCATGCGTCGGAAGTCCGGCGAGGTGATCAAGGCGCTCCTCGAGATGGGGGTGATGGCGACCGTCAACGAGATCCTGGATCCCACGGCGGCCAAGCTGGTGGCGGACAAGTTCAGCTTCGACGTCGAGGTGCGGACGCTCGAGGGGGAGGAGTTGCGGGAGGAGGAAGTTGACCCCTCTCAGCTCAGCCTCCGCTCGCCGGTCGTGACGGTCATGGGGCACGTGGACCACGGAAAGACCTCGCTCCTGGACGCGATCCGCCGCACCAAGGTGGCGGAAAAGGAGTTCGGCGGCATCACCCAGCACATCGGCGCGTACCAGGTTGAGACGTCCCACGGCAAGGTGACCTTCCTGGACACGCCCGGCCACGAGGCGTTCACCGCGATGCGGGCGCGCGGGGCGCAGGTCACGGACATCGTCATCCTCGTCGTGGCCGCGGACGACGGCGTCATGCCCCAGACAGTGGAAGCGATCAACCACGCCAAAGCGGCTGGTGTGCCGATGATCGTGGCCGTGAACAAGATGGACAAGCCCGGAGCCGATCCCGAGCGGGTGAAGCGGGAGCTGGCCAACCTCGGCCTGGTCCCTGAACAGTGGGGGGGCCAGACCATCTTCGTCGAGACGTCCGCGAAGAAAGGGACCGGCGTCGACAACCTGCTGGAGATGACCGCGCTTCAGGCGGAGATTCTGGAGCTCAAGGCCAATCCCAACCGGGCCGCCAAGGGCGTGATCATCGAGGGCCGGTTGGATCGCGGTCGCGGTCCGGTAGCGACGGTGCTGGTCCAGCACGGGATGCTGAAGGAGAGCGACGCGGTCGTGGTAGGACAGTATTCGGGCCGCGTGCGCGCGCTGTTCAACGACCGCGGGAAGAAGGTGAGGGCCGCCGGCCCATCCGACCCCGTGGAGATCCTGGGACTCTCCGGTGTCCCCCAGGCGGGGGACACGCTGGTGGTCGTGGAGGACGAGCGCAAGGCGCGCCAGATCGCGACGGTTCGAATGGAGCGCGAGCGACAGCGCGCCCGGGGCGTGACCCGCGTGACGCTGAAGGATCTCCACCAGCAGATCACGACCGGCGAGGTCAAGGAGCTCCGGCTGATTCTCAAGGCGGACGTCCACGGATCCGTCGAGGCGCTCACCGAGTCGCTGGAGGGGCTCTCGAGCGACCAGGTGAAGCTCAAGGTCATCCACGGCTCTGTCGGGACCATCACGGAGAGCGACGTCATGCTCGCCTCGGCGTCCAACGCCATCGTCCTCGGCTTCAACGTGAAGCCTGAACCGAAGGCGAGTATGCAGGCGCAGTCCGAAGGGGTGGACGTCCGCACCTACAACGTGATCTACGAGGCCATCAACGATGTCCGGGCCGCCCTGTCCGGGCTCCTCGCGCCGGAGATCCGCGAGGTGGCGCTCGGAAAGGCGCAGGTCCGCCAGCTCTTTCCGATCTCCAAGGTGGGAACCATCCTGGGCTCCTACGTGCTGGAAGGGAAAATTCAGCGCAATGCGAAGGTGCGAGTCAAGCGCGAAGCCACGCTGGTCGGGGAGGGGACGATCAACTCGCTCAAACGCTTCAAGGACGATGTCCGCGAGGTGCTCCAGGGGCTGGAGTGCGGTATCGGGGTCGAGGGGGTCAGCGGGGTTCAGGTGGGTGACGTGATCGAAGCCTACACCACCGAAGAAGTCGCGCGGACCCTCTGAAATGCGCCCCTCACCTCTTCCCCTCTCCCCAGTGGGGAGAGGCAGGGTGAGGGGGGAGGAGAAGACGCGGTGAGTCGAGCACGGGTCGCTGTGGGAACGGTGGAGCTGCACCTGCCGGACGTCGGTTCTCTGAAAGATAAGCGTCACGTCCTCAAAGGCGTCAAGGAGAAGGTGCGCCATCGCTTCGAGGTCTCCGTGGCCGAGGTGAACCACCACGACAGCTGGCAGCGCGCGACGCTGGCGGTTGCCTGCGTGTCGCAGGATTCGCGTCACGCCAACGAGGTGGTGTCCAAAGCGCTCGATTTCATCGAGTCGCTGGTTGACGGGCATGTGATCGACATCCAGACGGAGATCCTGTGACGTGCAAACGAAGCGGATCGAGCGGTTGAACCAGTTGATCAAGGAGGAAATTTCTCGCGTCCTCCAGCGCGAACTGAAAGACCCGCGTCTCGGGTTTGTCACGGTGACCGATGTCGGGGTGAGCAAGGATCTGCGTGTCGCGAAAGTGTACGTCTCCATCCTCGGGTCCGAGGAGCAGTGGAAGGCGTCGCTCGCCGGCCTGGAAAGCGCCAAGGGGTTCATTCATCATTGGCTCCGGCAGCATCTCTCCCTCCGGGTCACGCCCTCCCTCGTCTTCCGCCCCGACCGGTCCATGGCCCATGCGGCCCACATCCAGGAGCTGCTCGCCGAGCTCCGGTCCGAGGAGGCGCCTCCGAGTGGGGAGGCCTGAAGAGGGTCTGCGGGTTCCCCGGGAGCTTGTCAAGCTCCTCTCCCGTCCGCGCGGGAGGGTGCTGCTCTTGGGGACGGTGCAGCCCGACGGTGACCTGCTGGGGTCGCAGATCGGCTTGGGTCTGGCCCTCGCCAACGCCGGCACGCCGGTCACTCTGGCCGGGCCCCATCCCGTCCCGGATGTGTTCCGCTTCCTGCCTGGCGCCGCGCTGGTAGAGCGGTGGGAGGTGGCCACGGGGTCGTTCGACGTCGTGATTCTGGTGGACTGCCCAGACCCGTCGCGGACCGGGGGCCTGCTCGAGGGCGTCCGGGGGGCGACGACCTCTGTCGTGAACATTGACCATCACCCGGACAACAAAGGGTACGGCACCGTGAATTGGATCGAGCCGGAGGCGTCGGCCACCGGGGAGATGGTCTATGACCTTATCCCAGCCCTCGGCTTCAAGGTGACCGCGGAGATTGCCACGAATCTGTTCACCGCGCTCCACACCGATACGGGGTCCTTCCGCTATTCGAACACGACCGCGCGGACCCTTAGGATCGCGGCCGACCTCGTCGCCCAGGGCGCGCGCCCCGCCGCGGTGGCCGGGGCGCTCTACGAGGGCCGGCGGGTCGAAGACCTGCGACGGCTGGCAGACCTGCTCGGTCGCGTGGAGGTGAGTCCCGACGGTCAGGTGGCCTGGCTCCTCCTGCCCCACGGGAGCGTGCCTGAGTCCTTCCTGGAGGCGGAGGATCTTGTGACCTATCCCCGTTCCATTGCGAGCGTGAAAGCGGCTTTCCTGCTCCGCGAAGTCGGCGCCGGCCGCGTGAAGGTGAGCCTGCGCGCCAAGGGCGAGGTCAACGTGGGGAAGATCGCGGCGGCCTTCGGCGGCGGCGGGCACGCGAATGCCGCCGGCTGCACCATCTTGGGGAGTCTGAGCGAGGCACGTGACGCGCTCCTACGAGCCGTGGCCGACGCCTTAGGGAAGCGGTAGGGGACCGGCGTGGGCCGGTCAGGCATCCTGGTCGTTGACAAGGGCGCGGGGGTCACTTCGTTCCAGGTGGTGGCCCACCTCCGGCGACTGCTGCGCGCCGGGAAGGTCGGCCATGGCGGCACGCTCGACCCCGAGGCCACCGGCGTGCTTGTCGTTCTCATCAACGAGGCGACCAAGCTGACGCCCTACCTCGTGGATCACGACAAGGAGTACGTCGCCACCGTCCGTCTGGGGATCGTGACGGATACCCAGGATCTCACGGGCGTCGTTTTGAGGACCGCTCCCGTCCCCCCTTTGACCGCCGAGGAGATTCGGAGCGCCCTGGCTCCCTTTGTGGGAACTATCCGCCAGGTTCCACCGATGTTCTCGGCGCTCCATCACGATGGCCGGCGGCTGTACGAGCTGGCGCGTCGAGGAATGGAGGTGGAGCGGGAGCCCCGAGAAGTCAGCGTTCGCGCCCTTTGCCTCGAATCGGTGGCGCTCCCCTCGTTCACGCTCCGGATTGTCTGCGGCAGGGGGACCTACGTCCGGACACTCTCTGCCGACCTGGGGCAAGCCCTTGGCCCCGGCGCCGCGCTCGAGCGGTTGATCCGGACCCGGGTGGGGCCGTACACCCTGGAGAGTGCGCTCCCGTGGTCGCGCCTCTCCGACGCTCGCGACGGGGCGTTTGTCTGGGATCATCTCCTGCCGACGGACAGCGCCCTTGCCCATCGGCCGTCGGTCACACTGGAGCCAGCGGAGAGCGAGGCCCTCCTCCACGGACGCGCCGTCCCGCTGCCCCCCGCGGCTCTCGACGCGCGAGGGGACGTCCGCCTGTACACGGCGGGGGAGTTTCTCGGGGTGGGGCGGGTGGTGGAGGGCGGGGGGGTGGTGAAGCCCGAACGGATACTGCATGGAGATCGTCCGCGGCCTCGAGTCCTACCCGCCTGACAGTCCTCGCACTGTCGTGGCCCTCGGGGCCTTTGACGGGATTCATCTCGCCCATCAGAAGATCCTCGCCACCGCCGTGGAGCGGGCGCGATCCCTTGGACTGAGAGCGTTGGCCTGCACCTTCGACCCGCATCCGTTGGTCATCCTCCAGCCCGACCGGGCGCCGGGCCGGATCACGGAGCTTGCCGAGAACCTCGAGCGAATCGCGGGATACGGGGTGGACGCCACGGTCATCATCCCGTTCACGCGGGAATTCTCTCTGATCGAGCCCGAGGCCTTTGTGCGAGACGTGCTGTGTGGGCGGCTCAGGGCCCGGGAGGTGGTAGTGGGATTCAACCACAGGTTCGGCCACGGCGCTCGGGGGGATGCCCGGCTGCTGGCTGAGCTGGCCCCCACGTACGGGTTCGTCGCCCACGTGATGCCGCCCTTGTCGGTGGAAGGGGTCGTGGTGTCCTCTTCCGCGATTCGCCAGGCCCTGGCTCAAGGGGATGTCGCGCGCGCCCGCAAATTCCTGGGCCACCCCTACACGGTTCGGGGGCGCGTCCTCCGGGGGAAAGGTCGCGGCCGGCAGCTTGGTTTCCCCACCGCGAACCTCAAGCCGGAGCACGAGCTGATCCTGGCCCCGGGCGTCTACGCCGCACGGGCCAGCTGGGCCGAGCGTGAGGCGGGCGCCGTGGTGAATGTCGGGGTCCGCCCAACCTTCGGGGAAGGGGAGTTCTGGGTGGAAGCTTATCTGCTCGAATTCTCGGATAATTTGTACGACAAGATCCTGACCTTGGCCTTCCTCGAGCGGATCAGAGCTGAGCAAAAATTCCCCAATGTGGAGGCGCTCCGGGCTCAGGTGGCGCTCGATGTCGCCAGAGCCGCAGAGCTCTTGGGCGAACCGCCTTCGCGCTCCTGATTCGCCTTTACTTCCGGTTTCGCCTGTGGTACGCTCGGTGTCGTAATTCGTTGGAAGCACAGCGTTTTTGGAACCCACCCCATGCGGGCGAAGGCTCAGGGGTGTGGCGATTGGGGGCGGGGCCTCCGAGGGAGCCTTCTGATGGCCGTCAGTGTTGAAAGGAAGAAAAGCCTCATCGAACAGTTCCGCATCCACGAAGGGGACACTGGCTCCCCGGAAGTCCAGATCGCGCTCCTGTCGGAGCGCATCAACGGTCTCAGCGATCACTTCAAGCTCTACGTGAAGGATCACCACTCTCGGCGGGGCCTTCTGAGGCTCATCGGGAAGCGCCGCAGTCTTCTGGAATATCTACGCAAGAAGGATGCGGAGCGGTTCCGGGCCCTGACCGAAAAGCTCGGGATCCGCGGGTGAGGGCGGCCAGGGAGGGTATCCGCGCCGAGCACACTGGCCGTTCCCCCTCCTCTATTCCGCGTCCCCAGTCCCCCCTGAAGCAGGAGGCACAACGCACATATGGCGCATTCGACTGAAATCGAGATCGGTGGCAGGACCCTCTCCCTGGAGACCGGGCGTGTCGCCAGGCAGGCTGACGGCGCCGTGATGGTACGATACGGCGGGACAGTCGTGCTTGCCACCGTGGTGGCAACCAAGACCCCCCTCGAGGGGGTCGATTTCTTTCCGCTCACTGTTGACTACCGGGAGCGCGCCTACGCGGGTGGCCGCATCCCCGGCGGGTTCTTCAAGCGGGAAGGGCGGCCCGTGGAGAAGGAGATCCTGACCTCCCGCCTCATCGACCGCCCGCTCCGCCCGCTCTTTCCGAAGTCCTTCACGCACGAGGTCCAGATCCTCGATCTCGCGATCTCGGGCGATCAGGAAAACGATCCCGACGTCCTGGCCGTGGTGGGCTCCTCGGCGGCGTTGATGGTCTCGGGCATTCCGTTCAACGGGCCCGTGGGGGCGGTCAGGGTGGGCCTCGTGGATGGCCGGCTGGTGGCCAACCCGACTGAGGGGCAACGGGCCGTCTCGTCCCTCGATTTGGTCATCGCGGGGACCGAAGAGGCCGTGCTCATGGTGGAGGCGGGGGCCAAGGAAGTGTCGGAGGAGATGATGGTGAAGGCCATCGCCCTCGGTCACGAGCAGTGCCGTGCGCTGGCGAAGATCCAGAAGGAGCTGCGCGCGGTGGCGGGGAAGCCGGCCTGGCCTCTGGATCCTCAGGCGGGGGAGGATCCCGCCCTCGAGTCCCGCATCCGTGAGCTCGCGACAGCGAAGATCACCCAGGCGCTTGCCATCCACGAAAAGCAGGCGCGGGCGCACGCCATGAACCAGATTTTCGAGGAAGTGTTCCAGGCTCTGGGATCGGACCCGGCCCGAAAGGGGCTGGCCCGGGAGGCCTTCGAAAAGGTCGAGAAGGCCGAGGTCCGCCGGATGGTCCTGGACAAGGGAGTGAGGGTGGACGGCCGGAAGGTGGACGAGACCCGTCCGATCACCTCAGAAGTGGGCTTCCTCCCGCGGGCCCACGGCTCGGCGCTTTTCACCCGGGGGGAGACCCAGGCCCTCGTGGCCGTGACCCTTGGAACCAAGGAGGACGAGCAGAAGATCGAGGACCTGACCGGCGAATCCTTCCGCCACTTCATGCTCCACTACAACTTCCCGTCCTTTTCCGTGGGCGAGGTCAGGCGCTTCGGGGGTCCCGGCAGGCGGGAGATCGGCCATGGCGCCCTTGCCGAGCGCGCGGTCGAGGTGGTGCTGCCTTCCAAGGAGGCGTTCCCCTACACGATCCGGGTGGTCTCCGACATCCTGGAGTCCAACGGCTCTTCCTCCATGGCGACCGTGTGCGGCGCCAGCCTCAGCCTCATGGACGCCGGCGTGCCGCTGCGGGCGCCGGTCGCGGGGATCGCCATGGGGTTGATCAAGGAGGGGGACCGGGTGGCGATCCTCACGGACATCCTGGGGGCCGAAGATCATTACGGAGACATGGACTTCAAAGTTGCGGGGACCGAAGCCGGCGTCACCGCGCTCCAGATGGATATCAAGATCGCGGGGGTCTCCACGGACATCATGAGCAAAGCGCTGGCTCAGTCCCGTGAGGCCCGGCTGCAAGTCCTCCAGAAGATGCGACAGACGATCGAGAAGCCGCGGCCGGAGCTCTCTCCGTACGCGCCCCGCTTCGTCACGATCCGGATCCGGACGGAGAAGATTCGCGAAGTCATCGGGCCGGGCGGCAAGGTCATCCGGGGGATCCAGGAGCAGACCGGGGTCAAGATCGACGTGGAAGACGACGGGCGGGTGACGGTGTTCTCGGCCGACCAGAGCGCCGTCCAGAAGGCTGTCGCCATCATTCAGGACATTGTTCGGGAGGTGGAGCTGGACCGGATCTACGTCGGCAAGGTCAAGAAGATCGTCGAGTTCGGGGCCTTCGTCGAGGTGATCCCGGGAACCGAAGGGCTCCTCCACATTTCCCAGATCGCGGAGAGCCGCATTAAGGCGGTGACCGACGTGCTGGCCGAGGGGGACGAGGTCCTCGTGAAGGTGATCGAGGTGGATCCGAACGGCAAGATCAGGCTCTCCCGGAAGATGGCCCTCCGGGATCAACCGGCGCTCGCCGACAAAGAGAAGCGGAAGAACCCGTAAGGAGCAGGCGGTGGTCGAAGAGTATAGGAAGAGCGTTCTGCCGAACGGGATCCGCGTCGTGACGGAGCAGATGCCCCACGTCCGCTCGGTCGCGGTCGGCATCTGGGTGGACACCGGCTCCCGGAACGAGCCCGAGGGGCGCGGCGGCGTCTCTCACCTGATCGAGCACCTCGTCTTCAAGGGGACCGAATCCCGCACCGCGGAGGAGATCGCCCGGACGATGGACTCGGTGGGCGGCCAGATGGACGCCTTCACCGCCAAGGAGCACACCTGCTTCTTCGTCAACGTCCTGGATGAACACCTCCCGCTGGCGGCGGATCTCCTCACGGATATCCTGTTGCATCCCCTCTTTGGGGCCGAGGACATCGACAAAGAGAAGT
>JACQCL010000115.1 GCA_016201645.1 Candidatus Rokuibacteriota bacterium | reverse complement strand
GGAGCGAGTCGTCGGTGCGACGACGGCCCGCGATCGCTTTCGAGCTCCCATCGTCGTGAACGCCGCCGGTCCTTACGCCGACCAGATCGGCGCCCTGGCCGGCCTCACGATTCCCTCGAAGCCGTATCGTCGCCAGGTCATGGTGACCGACCCGCTCCCGGGTTTTCCTGACGTCTTTCCGCTCGTCGTGGACCTGGACACCGGCTGGTACGTTCATCGGCAGGGGAAGAGCCCGGTGCTCATGGGAGGGACCGACAGGGACCAGCACCCCGGCTATGACACGACCGTGGATTGGGAGGCCTTCGATCTCGTCTTCAAGGCGGCAGGGAAGCGGGTCCCGCCCCTGGCGGACGCCAAGGTCATGCGCGCCTACGCCGGGATCAGGGACCTCACCCCCGACTACCACGGGATCCTCGACGCAGCGCGCGAGGCGCCGGGATTCTACGTCGCCTGCGGCTTTTCAGGACATGGCTTCATGCATGCGCCGGCCGTCGGCCTCTTGATGGCCGAGCTGATCCTCGACGGCCGGGCGACGAGCCTGGACATCGGGCCGCTCGCGCTCGACCGCTTCCAAGGCGAAACTGTCACCATCGAAGCCAACATGTTCTAAAGGTGGAAACACCATGATGAGTAATCTTCTGCTCACGACCGTGGTGGGAAGTTACCCGCAGCCGGACTGGCTAGTCGACCGCGAGAACTTGAAGAACCGCCTGCCGCCGCGGGTGAGGGCCCGCGAGATCTGGCGGGTGGAGGAGAAGTTTCTCGAACAGGCCCAGGATGATGCCACGCGGCTCGCGATGCGGGACATGGAGCTGGCTGGCATCGACATCATCACCGACGGCGAGATTCGGCGCGAGAGTTATTCCAATCGGTTTGCGACGGCACTGGCCGGATTCGACGTCGACAACCCCGGCGTCGCCTTGGATCGGACTGGCCATCCGAACCCGGTCCCGCGGGTGGTGGGGCCGGTCCGGCGCACCCGACCGGTCCAGGTGCGCGACGTCGAGTTCGCGCGGCGACATACCGACCGGCGCCTCAAGATTACCCTTCCCGGGCCTTTTACGATCAGCCAGCAGGCCCAGAACGATTACTATCCGGACGAGAAGAGCCTGGCGATGGACGTCGCCGTGTCGGTCAATCAAGAAATTAAGGAGTTGAAGGCCGCCGGCGCTGACGTCGTTCAGATCGATGAGCCGTATCTCCAAGCCAGGCCCGAGAAGGCCAGGGAATACGCGCTGGCGGCGATCAACCGAGCGCTCGAGGGCGTGGGAGGTGCCACGGCCCTTCACACGTGTTTCGGCTACGCCCATATCGTGAAAAAACGTCTCAGCGGCTATTCCTTCTTGGGGGAATTGAGCGAGTGCCTCGTTCAGCAACTGTCGATCGAGGCGGCCCAGCCGAAGCTCGATCTCTCCATTCTGGCTCAGGTCCCGAGCAAGACGATCATCCTGGGGGTGATCAACCTGGACGACGTCACGGTCGAGACCCCCGAGACCGTGGCGGGGCGAATCCGAAGCGCCTTGAAATTCGTCCCTCCTGACCGTTTGGTCGTGGCTCCCGACTGCGGCATGAAATATCTGCCGCGGGAAGTTGCCATGGGGAAACTCAGGGCCCTGGTGGCGGGCGCCAGGATCGTGCGCGATGAGCTACGCTGAAGTGCGGCGGAGGCGGCGGATGAGCGACGCGTCGGCGGGAGGAAACTGGTAGCCTTCCAGGTCCTCCGGCGCCACCCAGGCGAAGGCCTGGCCTTCTTGCGGCGCGATCTGGCCACCGGTCGGCGAGCATCTGAAGAAGTGGAGCACCACGGTCCGCTCAGGATAGTGCCAGGTCACCGTCTCGATCTTCTCCCCGACGCTGACCTCGACGCCTAGCTCCTCCTTCACCTCTCGCTGAAGACACTCGGGGAGCGTCTCCCCCGGCCTGACTTTCCCCCCGGGGAACTCCCAGAACCCTTCGAGGTGGCCCTTCGTCCGGCGCGTGATCAGGTACCGACCTCGGGCCTCGATGACCGCGGCCGCCACCTCTGTCACGGCGTCAGGCTTTGACACGGTGATGACCCTCGAAGAATTTGCAGAAGGCTTTCATGGGGCAGGGGGAACAGCGCGGATTGCGCGGGGTGCACCACGTCGCGCCGAAGTCCATGAGCGCCTGGTTGAAGTCGTAGGCCTTCCCCGGCGGAACGAGCGCGGCCGAGAGATCCCACCACGCCTTCTGGCCACGCAGGCTTCTCATCCGCCTCGGTCCGAGAAAGACTCTTCCGAGCACTCGGCGAACATTGGTGTCCAGGATCGGGGCATCCTGCTCGAACGCGAACGAGCGGAGGGCGCCGGCGGTGTAGGGCCCAATCCCCTTGAACGCGCGAAGGGACCTCTCGTCGTCGGGGAGCCGACCATTGTAACGGGCCAGAGTCTCGCGGGCGATCCCGTGGAGACGGACGGGGCGGATGTTATAGCCGAGCGGGTACCAGGTCCGTTTGACCTCCTGGAGTGACGCCCGCGCCAGCGCTTCGAGCGTCGGATATCTCCTGAGGAACTCGCGGTACTTGGGGATCACCCGCTCGACCTGAGTCTGCTGGAGCATGATCTCCGAGACTAGGATCGAGTACGGGTCGCGGGTCTTCCGCCACGGCAGGTGACGGCCGTGACGTCGGTACCAGGCGAGGAGCCGACGCTGGAACTCCCCCCGCGTTCTCGGGTCGGGCAACGCCGGACGTCGGAGTCTCACTCTCCCCACTCCCTGAACCGCGTGACGGTAAAGCGATAGAGAATGACGGCGTCGTGAGGCCGGATCAGCGCCTTGGATCTGGCGATCGCCACCTGCTGGCGGGCGGAGGTGACGCCCTCGATCGCGGGGAGCAGAACACCCCGGCGGCTCCCGGCCTCGACCACGACGCCATACTGCTCAGGATCCAGATCGTGCTCGCTGTGTACTGCCTCCAGGGCTCCAACAATGGCCACCTCATAAAGGAGGCGGGCCAGCTCGTCCGCTGCGACGGGAGGGAAGCGAGGGTCGCTCGTCGCCGCGGCCACCGCGTTGGCGACGATCTCATTGGCCAGCGTGGGCTTGGAGGGGCCCAGGGTGCCGATGCACCCGCGGAGGGCCTTGCCGACCCTGAGCGTCACGAAGGCGGCCCCCGGTGCCTTGAGAAGGGCAGGGGGGTTGTCGGGGGGCGCGAGCAGGAGCTGGGTCTGGACGTAATGCTCGACCGCCTGCCGCGCTAACCAGAGAGCCTGGGTCTCCAGGGCGTCCATGGCGACGTTCCTTATCATGAGCGCTTCACGTCGGGCTGGCAAGTTGACATCGTCAGGGGGGGCGCTGACAATGGGGTGGATGGCGAACCAGCTTCCTCTTCACGCTCTCCACGCTCAGCTCGGCGCGGTCTTCGACTCCCCCTGTGGCTGGGAGCTGCCGTTCTCGTACGGCGACCCTCAGGCCGAGTATCGCGCGGTCAGGACGGCCGCGGGGGTCATTGATCAATCCTATTCCAGTGTGCTGGAGGTGACGGGGCGCGATCGGGTGGCCTTTCTCCAGGGGATGTTGACCAACGACCTGAAGGTGCTGACTCCAGGCCAGGGGTGCCCCGCGGCGTTTCTGGATGCCCACGGCAAAGTTCAGGCGCTCCTCACGGTCCTTGCCCTCGACGATCGCCTCCTCCTGATGCTGAATGGCGGTTCGGCCGAGAAGACCCTTCAGGCTTTGGACAAGTTTCTGATCTCCGAGAAGGCCTACTTCCGCGACGTGAGCGCCGAGAAGGCCCTCTTCCTGATCGCGGGGCCAAGCACTGCGGCGGTGATTAAGCGGCTGACCGGTGAGGTACCCCTCCCCGCGCCCTGGGCTCACGCTGAACGAACGGCCGGGGAGATCGCCCTCCGAGTCATCACGGCAAGCGGCGAAACGGGGGAGACTGAAGCCTGGCTTTACGCTGGGGCGTCCGAAGGCGAACGCCTCTGGAGAGCCACACTCGCAGCGGGGAAGCCTGCCGGGCTGAGGCCGGTCGGCGTGACGGCGCTTGACGTGCTGAGGGTGGAGGCCGGCACTCCCTGGTACGGTCACGACGTGGATGAGACCGTTCTGTTCCCAGAAGTTCCTCTGGAGCGATACGTGAGCTATACCAAGGGATGCTACATCGGCCAGGAGGTCGTGGCCCGCGTCAAGTATCGGGGCCACGTCAACCGATCGTTCACCGGTCTGACCTTCGACGGCGATCAGGTGCCGCGGAGCGGCGCCGTGATCGAAAAGGACGACCGCCAGGTGGGTCGCGTGACGAGCGCGGTCAACTCGTTTGCGCTCAACCGGCCGATCGCCCTCGCCTTCATCCGGCGCGAGCACCTCGAGCCGGGGACTCTCGTGACGGTGAGAGACAACGATCTGATGCTGACGGCGCGGGTCACAGCGCTGCCGTTCTACCGCCGCGGTTGACGATGAATCGCCTGGCGAAAGAGACCAGCCCGTACCTTCTCCAGCATCAGGGGAACCCGGTGGATTGGTATCCGTGGGGGGAGGAGGCGCTTGCCCGCGCCCGGGCCGAAGACAAGCCCATCCTCCTCTCGGTGGGCTACTCGGCCTGCCACTGGTGCCACGTGATGGAGCGGGAGTCCTTCGAGGACCCGGAGATCGCGCGGCTGATGAACGAGCTCTTCGTCAACATCAAGGTGGACCGCGAGGAGCGGCCCGACGTGGACCAGATCTACATGCAGGCGGTGCAGGCGATGACCGGCCACGGCGGCTGGCCGATGACGGTCTTCCTCACCCCCGAGGGCGTCCCGTTCTACGGCGGCACGTACTTCCCCCCGGTCGAGCGTCACGGCATGCCGGCCTTCCCCCGG
>JACQCL010000029.1 GCA_016201645.1 Candidatus Rokuibacteriota bacterium | reverse complement strand
CGCCCATTAAAGCGGTACGTGAGCTGGGTTTAGAACGTCGTGAGACAGTTCGGTCCCTATCTGTCGCGGGCGCAGGAGGTTTGAGGGGAGCTACCCCTAGTACGAGAGGACCGGGGTGGACGGACCTCTAGTGTGCGAGCTGTTCCGCCAGGAGCATCGCTCGGTAGCTATGTCCGGCAGGGATAAGCGCTGAAGGCATCTAAGCGCGAAACCCGCCTCAAGATGAGACCTCCCAGGGCGTAAGCCCTCTGAAGGCCCCTCGGAGATGACGAGGTTGATAGGCCGGGGGTGTAAGCGCCGTAAGGCGTTCAGCTTACCGGTACTAATCGGCCGTGCGGCTTGACCACGGGTTTCCTCATTCTGTTTTCGCTTCGCTATTCCGAGAATCGTCCTGGTTGTCATTTTTCGAGGTGGTATTGCGCTTCCCTCAGTAGCTTCCCTGCGCTGGGAGCACGCATGTTCCGGCGGGGGGAGAACTGAGGGGGGTGGCGACCCCCCTCAGAAGAAATCCCGGTGGCATTGCCGGAGGGGCCACACCCGTTCCCATCCCGAACACGGCAGTTAAGCCCTCCAGGGCCGATGGTACTGCACTGGTAACGGTGTGGGAGAGTAGGTCGCCGCCGGGGTAAAACCAAAAGCCCGGGCCAACCGGCCCGGGCTTTTTGCTACCTGAAACTTCCGATGGCCCGAGCGGGCAACTCCACGACGAGCCCCAGGACGCTCACGAGCGGGCCGAGCACGACCGGCGCCAAGCCCGACATCAGGAACAAGACCAGGACGATGAACCCATAGGGCTCGAGCTTTTCAAATTGGAGAAGGGCGTTTCTCGGAAGGAATCGCTTGAGGATCGAGCTCCCGTCGAGGGGTGGAATGGGGATCAGGTTGAACGCGGCCAGATACAGATTGAGGAGGTAAGTCCACTTCAGCATCCCGAAGACAGGCTGGATGACAAACGACAGGTCGGGCCGCTGGAAGAACGGTATCAGGAGTTGACCGAGAAGGAGGCTCCCCGAAGCCAGCAGGAGGTTCGCCGCCGGTCCCGCCGCCGCCACCCACATCATGTCGCGGATCGGATGGCGGAGATTGTAGGGATTCACGGGCACCGGCTTGGCCCACCCAAACTTGGCGATGATGAACATCAAAGCGCCGATCGGATCGATGTGGGGAAGCGGGTTCAGCGTCAGCCGCCCCGCGAGGCGGGCCGTGGGATCTCCCAGTCGGTCGGCGGTCCACCCGTGCGCGACCTCATGGAAAGTGACGGCGATGAGGATGGCCGGGATCATCAGGACCAGCTCCTGGATGCGGCCGGCCAGGTTGTCGGGGAACGGCACGCTCAGGTCTCGGCGGACGCTTCCTCGGCAGGAGACTCCCCGGCGCCCGGGATCCGGTATCCCTCGTCGAGCCAAACGCCGAGGTCGATGAGCCGGCACGTGATGGAACAAAATGGTCGGTGGGGGTTCTCTTGCCAGAAGACCTCGCGTCGGCAAGCTGGGCAACGCGGGAGAGCACGGGGGGAATCAGAGAGTCGGACGGTGAGCGTCCGGTCGGTCTCCATGCTTGTCAACTCATCCTATAGAGTGGTGCAAGCTCTGTCAACTGCGATGGTTTTTGATGGTTGAGAAACGTTTCCGATTGACAGGGTGTTTCCCTTCCGGTAGAGTTTTGCCGGTCCATTTTCCATTCGGAGGGGTCAAGCACCCATGAGCGACTCACGCATGTGCCTCCGCGCCGTCTTTGTGCTCCTTCCGGTGCTCCTCCTGACTATGATGACCCTTGTGGCGGCGCCGGCGGCGCTCGCCGAGGCGACCGAGGCGGCGCCCGGCCACAGCGGAGGTGGCGAGGCGACCCTCAAGGTTCCCGACCTCGGTCAGGTGAAGTTCTCCGGCATGAGCGGCCGGACGCTCCTGATGACTGGTCTCCCCGTATGCGCCCTCGGGCTCCTCTTCGGCCTCGTGATCTTCGCTCAGCTCAAGAAGCTGCCCGTGCATGAAGCCATGCGGGAGATCTCGGAGCTGATCTACGAGACCTGCAAGACCTACCTGATCACCCAGGGCAAGTTCCTGCTCCTCCTCGAGGCCTTCATCGGGGTCATCATCGTCCTGTACTTCGGCGTGCTGCTGAAGTTCGAAGCGGTGAAGGTGGCCAT
>JACQCL010000089.1 GCA_016201645.1 Candidatus Rokuibacteriota bacterium | reverse complement strand
GGGCGGCCTGCTTGGCCTTCTTGAAGATCTCCCGGACGGCGCGCTCGCTCTCTCCCACCCACTTCGACATGAGCTGGGGCCCTTTGATGGCGATGAAGTTGGTCCGGCTCTCCGTGGCCACGGCCCGGGCCAGGAGGGTCTTTCCTGTCCCCGGTGGGCCGTGGAGGAGGATCCCCCTGGGGGGCCTGGCCCGAGCGTGCTGGAAGAGGGGGGCATAGCGGAGCGGCCACTCGACGGCCTCCACCAGCTCCTGCTTGACGGCCTCGAGCCCACCCACGTCCTCCCACCGCACATCAGGAACCTCCACGGTGATCTCCCGGAGGGCGGAGGGCTCCACCTCCTTGAGGGCCTCGAAGAAGTGGGCCCGATGGATCCTGAGCTCCATGAGGGCCTCGTAGGGGATGGCCCCTACCTCAAACTCAATCTGGGGGAGGAGGGCGCGGAGGGCCGCCATGGCCGCCTCCCGGCAGAGAGCCTCCAGATCCGCGCCCACAAAGCCATGAGAGATTTCGCTGAGCTCCTCCAGGTCCACGTCCTCGGCCAATGGCATCCCCCGGGTATGGATCTCCAGGATCTCCCGCCGACCTCTCCTGTCTGGAATCCCAATGGTGATCTCCCGGTCAAAGCGACCGGGCCTTCGGAGGGCCGGATCCAGGGCGTTGGGGATGTTCGTCGCCCCGATGACGATCACCTGGCCCCTGGACCGGAGACCGTCCATCAGCGCCAGGAGCTGGGCGACCACCCGTTTCTCCACCTCCCCGACCACCGTCTCGCGCTTGGGGGCGATGGCGTCGATCTCGTCCAGGAAGACAATGCTGGGGGCCTGGCGCTCCGCCTCCTCGAAGAGCTTCCTCAGCTTTGCCTCCGACTCCCCATAGAATTTGTGGATCACCTCCGGCCCGCTCACGGCGAAGAAGCGGGCGTCAGTTTCGTTGGCCACGGCCCTGGCGATGAGCGTCTTGCCGCAGCCGGGCGGGCCGTGGAGGAGCACGCCCTTGGGAGCGCCGATCCCCAGGCGCTCGAAGACCTCGGGATATTTCAGGGGGAGCTCGATCATCTCCCGGACCCGCTGGATCTCCCGGTGGAGCCCCCCGATGTCTTCGTAGGCGACCTTGGAGGCTTCCACTGGGCCCTCGGCCTGGCGGACGCGGAGGACAGTGGTGGGCTGGACGATGACGGGCCCGCCCGGGGCGGTCTCCAGGACGGTGAACTCCTCGGCCATCGTGCCGAAGAGGGTGGCCCGGATCCGGTCACCGGTCAGGACCGGCAACCCCTCGATGAGCCGGGCCAGGTAGCGGGGGTCCCGCTCCCGCTGGGTCTGGCGCATCAGGGAAAGAGGGGAGAGGGTGAGCCTCACCGCCGGTCTTGACGGGACCTTTGTCACCGTCACCCTTTCGTCCAGTCCCGCCTGGGCGTTGGTCCGCGTGAGGCCGTCCACCTGGACGATTCCCTTGCCCCGGGCCTCTTGGTACGCGGGCATCACCTTGGCCACGGTCTGGCGCTTGCCCTGGATCTGGACGATCTCGCCCACATCGGCGCCGAGGGCCTTCATGTCGTCAGGATCAAGGCGGGCAAGCCCCCGCCCCACGTCCTTGCCTAGGGCCTCGGCCACTCGGAGAGTCAGCGCCTTGGAAGGGCTTTCATCCATCTCTGTCACGCGATGCTTCGATCGGCCGGAGCGCCGAGAGGCTCGATGAACCACCGGACCGGGAACTGAAGCTCCCTCAGCCGCTGGAATCCCTTGACCTGATGGGGACGCTCCAGCAGTTTGAAGAGCGTGAGCTGGGGGAAGGCGCGCTCACACTCCTGGAGCAACCCTCGCTGCTCTTGCCACCGCTCGTGGCAGAAGGCACAGGCCCCATGTTCCGAGGACACCATGCGGTTCACGACCAGGCGCCGGACAGGGATCTTCAGACGGGCGAGCTCCTCGACCAGCCGCCGGGTCTCGGCAATGACCATAGTCTCCGGGATGGTGACCACCACGAACTCGCACCGGTCCGGATCGCGGAGAAGCCCCTGGATCTTCCGCACGGTCCGCTTCATGGTGAAGAGGAAGTCGTCCGCGGACTCGTGGATTTCCCGTCGGGCCAAGCGGGAGACCACATAGCGGTACTTGTAGCGCATGCGAGCCAGAACCCGGATCCACTCATCCAGGAGCTCGGGGAGGGCCAGGAGGCGCAGGGCATGGCCCGTAGGGGCCGTGTCCAGGAGATAGAGGTCGTGCTCCTCCCGCTCCATCAGCTCCACCAGCTCTTTAAAGGCCATCACCTCGTCAAGGCCCGGGATGGAGAGGGAGAAGAGGTCGTCGATGTCCCCCTCGTCCAGATAGGTCCCGGTTTCCAGGATGCGCTTGATCTCCTCGCCGTGCTCCTCCTTGAACTTCAGGAAAAGCCGCTCAGCCGAGATCTCCAGCGCCGAGAGGTTCGTGACCCCCTCTATCTTCTGCACCTCAGGGCCGATCTCTTGCTCGAGAGAGTCGGAAAGCGAATGGGCGGGATCGGCCGAGACCAGGAGCGTCCGGTTCCCGGCGTCGGCGAGCTGGACTGCGGCGGCCGAGGCGCACGTGGTCTTGCCAACCCCGCCCTTGCCCCCGAAGAGGACGAGCTTCACGGGTTCTGGCACCTCATGGCTTGTCCCTCACCAAAGCTCCCACAGGCGGCAAGTTCCTATATAATCGAGCCGTGAAGCCGGTCCGGATTACCCGAAGGGCGCTTGAGGCTCCCGATTGGGAGGAAGCGTCAGTCGGGAGGGACCAATCATGAAGATTGAGTATGACCCTGAGGCCGACGCCCTGTATATCCAGATCCGGGAGGTCCATCCGCACGATAACATCGACATCGAGGACGGCGTGACCGTGGACGTTGACGGGGAGGGGCACATCGTAGGCGTCGAAATCCTCGACGCCAGCAAACGGCTGAGTTCCTCTGACCTTGCCAGTATCACAATCCAAAAGCTCCCCATCGAGTCCGCGAGCCCGTAAGCCTCCCCGGGCCTCCTTACTTCTCGCCGGAGCAAGCTGGACTGCGGCGGCCGATCAGCTTCACGTGCCCTTCCCGGCCTTGGCGACGGTGACCTCCAGGATGCCGTTTCGGTAGGAGCTCTTCAGCGATTCCCGCTTGCCCTTGGCAGGAAGGAGAATCTCTTTGCTGTACTTTCTATCCTTGCCCTCAGCGGCCAGGGTGAGGATGTCGCCCTGCAGCTCGACCTTGATATCGTTGGCATCCACCCCGGGCAGCTCGGCAATCACCCGGATCGCCTCCTTCTCGTCGAAGACGTCCACCAGCGGCTCCCGTACTTCCTCGACCACTGGGCCGTCTTCGCCCTTCCGGATGTTGCCGAAGGTCTCGACGGTGGGTTCACCCCCCAGGCCGACCTTCACGCTGAAGCCGTAGACCCCCTTGAGGTCCTTCAGCCGCCCCTTCCCCCTCAGCTCCCCCGTGCGGGTCGTCTCGGTCTTCCCCTCCGCTTCCATCTCCTTGAGGAGCTCGACGAGGTCGCCGATTCCCCTGAAGAGGTCGCCGAGGCCGAACCCTCCGCCTTTTCGTCCTCTCATGCGTTCCTCACTTAGCCGCCGAGGCGCGCTTCGAGCCGGTCGAGG
>JACQCL010000030.1 GCA_016201645.1 Candidatus Rokuibacteriota bacterium | reverse complement strand
GAAGACCAACGCGATCTCGCCGCGCTTCATCAGGTCCACGATGTTGGGGCGCCACCCCTCGGCGACCTTGTTGATGACCTCCACGCTCATCCCGTGGCGCGTCAGGACCTTGGCGGTCCCCTGCGTGGCCACGAGGTTGAACCCCATCTCACTGAGCCGCTTTGCGATCTGCACCACCGCGCGCTTGTCCCGGTTCTTCACCGAGAGGAAGACCTTCCCGGAGGTCGGGAGCGGCGAGCCGGCTGAGAGCTGGGACTTCACGTAGGCCTTCCTGAAGTCCCGGTCGATCCCCATCACCTCGCCGGTGGATTTCATCTCCGGCCCCAGCACCACGTCCACCCCGGGGAACTTCACGAAGGGGAAGACCGCCTCCTTCACCGCGATGTGGGCGATCTCGCGCTCCCCGGTGAAGCCCAGATCGGCCAGCGTCCGCCCAAGCATGACCTTCGTGGCGAGCTTGGCGAGAGGCACGCCGATCGCCTTGGAGACGAACGGGATCGTCCGGGAGGCGCGCGGGTTCACCTCGAGGACGAAGATCTGCTCGTTCTTGATCGCGAACTGGATGTTGATGAGGCCGATGACGCCGAGTTCCCGGGCGAGCGCCTTGGTCTGGGTCTTGAGTTGCTCAACCTGGTCGTCTCCTAGCGAGTAGGGCGGAAGCGCGCACGCAGAGTCGCCGGAGTGGATGCCGGCCTTCTCGATGTGCTCCATTACGCCGCCCACGACCACGCGCTCGCCGTCGGCGATAGCGTCCACGTCAATCTCGATCGAATCTTCGAGGAACTTATCCACGAGGATCGGATGCTCGGGAGAGACGCGGACGGCTTCCCTCATGTAGCGGGACAGATCCTGCTCGTCGAACACGATCTCCATCGCCCGGCCGCCGAGGACATAGGAGGGGCGGACCAGGACCGGGTAGCCGATGGTCCTCGCGATGCGGCCCGATTCCTCGAAGGAGCGGGCGATGCCGCACGGCGCCTGGGCCAGCCCGAGGTTCGTGAGGAGCGCGCTGAAGCGCTCCCGATCCTCGGCCCGGTCAATGGCATCGGAGGAGGTGCCGAGAAGCGGCACGCCGGCCTTCTGGAGCGGGACGGCGAGCTTCAAGGGAGTCTGGCCGCCGAACTGGACGATCACTCCCAGCGGGTTTTCCTTTTCGACGATGTTTAGGACATCTTCCAGCGTCAGGGGTTCGAAGTAGAGGCGGTCCGAGGTGTCGTAATCCGTCGAGACCGTCTCGGGATTGCAGTTGACCATGATCGCCTCGACCCCGAGCTCCTTCAGGGCGAAGGCGGCGTGGACGCAGCAGTAGTCGAACTCGATCCCCTGGCCGATCCGGTTGGGGCCTGAGCCGAGGATGACGACCTTGGGGCGCTCAGTCCGCGGCGCCTCGTCCTCTTCCTCGTAGGTCGAGTAGAGGTAAGGGGTGTGGGCCACGAACTCGGCGGCGCAGGTATCCACCATCTTGAACGTGGCCCTGATGCCCTGGGCCAGCCGCGACTTCCTGACCTGGAGTTCTGTGGTCCCGCAAAGCTCAGCGACGCGGCGATCGGAGAAGCCCAGCTGTTTGGCCTTCCTCAGGACGGCGGTGTCGGCCAGTCCCGCGCGCTGGAGCTCCGGCTCGAATTCGACGATCTCCCGGATGTTCTCCAGAAACCAAGGGTCAATCCGGGTGAGCGAATAGATCTCTTGGGTCGGGATTCCGCGCCGGTAGGCCTCGGCGATGACGAAGACGCGCTCAGCGTTGGGGACTCTGAGCTTGGCGCGGAGTTCCTCCAGGTCGGCCAGGGGCTTTTCCAGCGTCAGGCCCCAGCGGTCCTGCTCGAGCGAGCGGATGGCCTTCTGGAGGGCCTCCTTGAACGTCCGGCCGATCGCCATCGCCTCGCCTACCGACTTCATCTGCGTCGTGAGCGTCTGGTCGGCCTCGGGGAATTTCTCGAAGGCCCAGCGCGGGAACTTCACCACGCAGTAATCAATCGTGGGCTCGAAGGAGGCGGGCGTCTCGCGCGTGATGTCGTTCCGAATCTCGTCGAGCGTGTAGCCGACTGCCAGCTTCGCCGCGATCTTGGCGATCGGAAAGCCCGTCGCCTTGGAAGCCAGCGCCGAGGACCGGGAGACGCGCGGGTTCATCTCGATGACGACCATGCGCCCGTGGACACCCATGGGGTCGAAGTTCTCGATGGAGCAGATGATGACGACGTTGTCCTTCCCGTCGCGCATGACCTCGAGCTCGAACTCTTTCCAGCCGATCACTGACTCCTCCACCAGGATCGTCCCGACAGGAGAGGTCTGAAGCCCCCAGCGGACGGCCTCCTCCAGCTCCTCTGGGTTGTAGGCGATGGAGCCGCCCGTGCCCCCGAGCGTGAAGGATGGCCGGATGATGACCGGGTAGCCAACCAGCCTCACGATCTCTCGCGCATCTTCGAGCGATTTGGCGTACCCCGACCGGGGGACCTCGAGGCCGATCGCCTGCATGGCGCTCTTGAAGAGATCTCGGTCCTCGGCCTTCTTGATCGCCGGCAGCTTGGCGCCGATCAGCTCGACGCCGTACTGGTCGAGCGTCCCCTGCTCCGCCAGGGCGACGGCGAGGTTCAAGCCGGTCTGGCCGCCGAGGGTCGGCAGGAGGGCCTGGGGGCGCTCGCGCGCGATGACCTTGGCGACCATTTCTGGAGTAAGAGGCTCGATATAGGTTCGCGCCGCCATCTCAGGGTCGGTCATGATGGTCGCCGGGTTGGAATTGACCAGGACCACCTCGAAGCCTTCCTCGAGGAGGGCCTTGCACGCCTGGGTTCCCGAGTAGTCGAACTCGCACGCCTGGCCGATGACGATCGGGCCCGACCCGATCAGCAGAATCTTCTTGATGTCAGTTCGCTTGGGCATTTATGTCGCGCTAGCGATCCTCTTTCTCGCATTAAGGATCGTCACACCTACCAGTTGGTCGCCCCGATAGCGCATCAGCACTCCGTCTTCGGTCAGCTCGCTGTCGGTGG
>JACQCL010000107.1 GCA_016201645.1 Candidatus Rokuibacteriota bacterium | reverse complement strand
GTCGTCTCCCGCGCGGGAGAGGCCGACGTCGTGATCCCCAAGGTCGGCGACCAGCACGAGACCCTCCACGCCCTCTACGCCAAGACCTGCTTGCCCCACATGGAGGCGGTCCTCCAGGCCAAGCGTTTCAAAGTCGTTGGCTTCTTTCCTCACGTGAAGGTCCTTGAGATTCCGGAGGCGGAAATCGCGCGGATCGCCGATCCCTCGATCTGCTTCATGAACGTCAACACCCCCGACGAACTCGCCCGTGCCCGCGCTATTCTAGAAGCATGAAGAAGAAGCCGGCGCACGCGAGGGTGAGGAAGCCGATGCCGAGGAAGCCGCCCAAGGTGGAGGTGCCGAAGACCGCCTACCGGCGGCGACCCAAGCATCCCAAGCCGGTTGGGGCTGAATGATGGCGCGCCTCAGCCCCTGTTTCCTCATCCACTACCACGAGATCAGCCTGAAGGCGGGGCACCGGCCGATGTTCCTTCGCCATCTCCGCCAGAATCTGGAGCGGGCGACGGCGGACCTCCAGCCGGTGAAGGTCGTTCAGTTCTCTGGCCGCCTCATGCTTGATCTGGAGGGCAACCCCAATCCCGAAGCCGTCAGGGAGCGCGTGAGCCATGTCTGCGGCATCGCGAACTTCGCTCTGGCCCAGCGGGCGGCTTCGACGCTGGACGCGATCAAGGCAGCCGTCGGCAGGATGATCGAGGGACGGGAGTTCGGGTCGTTCAGGATCACGGCGCGGTGGGCCTTCAAGACCTATCCGCTGACCTCGGTGGAGATCAACCGCGCGCTGGGGACCTTCGTCCTCGAGCGGGTCAAGACGCGGGTGGACCTTGAGCATCCCGCTCTCACCATCCACGTCGAGGTGCTGCCCAACGAGACGTTCATCTACTTTGACCGCGAGCCGGGGCCGGGCGGGTTGCCGGTGGGCTCGAGCGGGACGGTGGTGAGCCTCCTCTCGGGCGGGATCGACTCGCCGGTCGCGGCGTGGCGGATGATGAAGCGCGGCTGCCGTGTCGAGTTCGTCCATTTCCACAGCGTTCCCTATCTGCCGCCGACTTCCCAGCAGAAGGCGCGCGCGCTCGTGGACAGACTCACCGAGAGGCAGTTCTTCTCGCGTCTCTACCTGGTCCCGTTCGGGGAGATCCAGCGGGAGGTCGTCCTCGCGGTGCCGCCGCCGGCACGCGTGGTCGTCTATCGGCGGCTGATGGTGAGGATCGCCGAGGCTCTGGCCCGGGCGACCGGAGCTCATGCCCTCGTGACAGGGGAGAGCCTCGGGCAGGTCGCCTCCCAGACCCTGCCGAATCTGGCGCGGATTGACGAGGCGGCGATGCTCCCCATCCTTCGCCCGCTGATCGGGATGGACAAGGACGAGATCACCGGCCAGGCGAAGACGCTCGGGACGTTCGAGACCTCGATCGAGCCCGATCAGGACTGCTGCACGCTCTTTGTTCCGAAGCATCCCGCCACGCGGATGGCCGTGGAGGAGATCCAGAAGCTGGAAGAGCGGCTGAACGTCGAGGCTCTGGTCACGCAGGGCAAGGAAGGCGCCGTGCTCGAGACGTTTGAGTTCCCGCCCGGGGCGGGGCCCTTCCCGGCTCCACGTCGGGGGCGCCTGTCCACGACGGAGGAAGGATCGCTCTCTCAGTGACGCCATCGCTGACGTTTCTGGGCGCTGCGGGGACCGTCACAGGCTCCAAATTCCTCCTCGACACGGGCGAGGCGCGGCTGCTCCTCGAGTGCGGCCTCTTCCAGGGACTGAAGGAGCTTCGCCTTCAGAACTGGGCTCCGCCTCCCTTCGATCCGGCGTCGCTCCAGGCCGTCATCCTGAGCCACGCCCACATTGACCACTCGGGCTATCTCCCGCGTCTGGCGCGGGTTGGCTTCAAAGGGCCGATCTACTGCACCACCTGGACGGCGGACCTTCTCAGGATCATGCTTTCCGACGCGGCCCACCTCCAGGAGGAAGAGGCGGACTACGCCAACCGCCACGGCACCTCCACGCATCAACCCGCGCTCCCGCTCTTCACCGTTGACGATGCGGAGAATGCGCTGGGGCTCGTGAAGCCTGTCGCGGTCAATACGCCCGTGGCCATGGGGCGCGGGGTGAGCGCGCGCTTCATCCGATCGGGCCATATCCTGGGGGCCGCCATCATGGAGGTCAGGGTAGGCGACCTCAAGGTCGTGCACTCGGGCGACCTCGGACGCTACGGCGTGCCGATCATGCCTGACCCCGAGCCCGTGGCTCGGGCCGACGTCCTCCTCGTCGAATCCACTTATGGCAACCGGCTCCATCCGAGAGAGGACCCGGCGGCGGTGCTTGTGGCGGCGGTCCAGCGCGCGGTGGAACACAAAGGGTGGCTCCTCATCCCTGCCTTCGCCGTGGGACGGAGCCAAGAGATTCTCTATGCGCTCCGCGAGCTGGAGAAGGCCGGGAGGATCCCCTCGCTGGGCGTGTACCTCGACAGTCCCATGGCCATTGAGGCCACTCTGATCTACGCCCGGCACCCTGAGGAGGAAGATCCGGGAACCGGCCCTTTTATCCCGCGCCGCTTCCACCTGGCCAAGAGTGTCCAAGATTCGAAGGCTCTGAACGACGTTGACGGTCCGTTGATTGTGATTTCAGGAAGCGGGATGGCGACGGGCGGGCGGGTGCTCCATCACCTGAGCCATCGCCTCCCCGATCCCCGGACAACCGTCCTCTTTGTGGGCTATCAGGCCGCGGGGACCCGGGGGCGACTCCTCAGGGACGGGGCCAGGACCATCAGGATCTTTGGGGAGGAGGTTGCGGTCCGCGCGACGATCATGGCGAGCGATGCCTATTCGGCGCACGCCGATCAAGGCGAGATCCTGCGCTGGCTCAAGGGGTTCCATCAGCCTCCGCGGATGACCTACATCGTCCACGGCGAGCCCGATGCCGCGCTGGCGCTTCGAGAGAAGATCACCCAGGACCTCGGCTGGCCCGGGGTGGTGGCGGAGGCCGGCGCTACCGTTCCCCTCCGCTAGAACCTCCATCCCTTGGGGGGAGTCCTCCGGCTTTCCCCTTGACTTTGTGTTTGGCGCCGTCTTAAGTTTGGGGCGTCATGACGGTCATCGCCCTGGGGGCCGACCACGCCGGGTGGGAGCTAAAGGAAGCCCTCAAAGCCTGGCTCATCGAGAATGGCCTCCAGATCCTCGACTTCGGGACGCACTCGACCAACTCCGTGGATTACCCCGACTACGCGCTTCAGGTGGCTGAGTCTGTGGCGGCAGGGAAGGCCGAGCGCGGGGTGCTCGTCTGCGGAACCGGCATCGGCATGGCCATGACCGCGAATAAAGTCCCCGGCGTGCGGGCGGCCCTCTGCTCGGACCCGTTCACGGCGCGGATGAGCCGGGAGCACAACGACGCCAATGTCCTGACCCTCGGCGGGCGGCTGATGGACAAAGAGCTGGGCCTGGAAATCCTCCAGATGTGGCTCAGCACGGCCTTCGGCGGGGGCCGCCACGCGCGCCGTCTCGGGAAGGTCGCCCAGATCGAGCGCCGCCACCTCGAGGGACGGGAAGAGGAGCCGCATGGCACGTCTTGAGCACGTGGACCCGGACATCGCCAAGGCCCTCCGGGCCGAGGCCGAGCGCCAGGCCCGGAACCTGGAGCTGATCGCGTCGGAGAACTTCGTCTCCGAGGCGGTGCTGGAGGCGATGGGCTCGGTCATGACCAACAAATATGCCGAGGGATACCCCGGCCGCCGCTACTACGGCGGCTGCGAGGTGGTGGACATCGCCGAGGAGCTGGCCATCGCTCGCGCCAAGGAGCTCTTCGGCTGCGAGCACGCCAACGTCCAACCTCACTCGGGCTCCCAGGCCAACATGGCCGTGTACTTCGCGCTCCTCCAGCCGGGCGACACGGTGCTCGGGCCGAACCTGGCCCACGGCGGCCACCTGACCATGGGGAGCCCGGTGAACTTCTCCGGGAAGCTCTACAAGATCGTCCCCTACGGAGTCCGGAAGGACACGGAGCTGATTGACTTCGACCAGGTGCGCGACCTGGCCAAGCAGCACCGGCCCAAGTTGATCATCGCGGGGGGCTCGGCGTTTCCGCGCGCCATTGACTTCAAGGTCTTCAAGGAGATCGCCGAGGAGGTAGGGGCGGCGCTCTTGGCCGACATCGCCCACCCCGCGGGGCTCGTGGCCGCCGGGCTTCACCCCTCTCCGATCCTGTATGCCGACTTCACCACGACCACCACCCACAAGACTCTCCGCGGGCCGCGGGGCGGCATGGTCATGTGCCGCTCCACCCACGCCCAGGCGCTCGACAAAATCGTGATGCCGGGAGTGCAGGGAGGGCCGCTGATGCACATCATCGCTGCCAAGGCAGTGGCCTTTAAGGAAGCGCTCACCCCGGAGTGGCGGGCCTACCAGCACCAGATTGTCAAGAACGCGAGAGTCCTGGCTGAGGCGCTGATCGCCCGGGAGTACCGCCTCGTCTCCGGCGGCACGGACACCCACCTGATGCTCGTGGACCTGACGGCTCGGGGGATCACCGGCAAGGAGGCTCAAGAGACGCTGGACCGCGCCTGGATCACGGTCAACAAGAACACGATCCCCTTCGAGACCCGGAGCCCCATGGTGACCAGCGGGATCCGCATCGGCACGCCAGCCGTCACGACCCGGGGGATGAAGGAGCCCGAGATGGTCCAGATCGCCGCGCTCCTTGACCGGGTGCTCACCAACCTGGGTAATGCCTCGGTGGAGGCTCAAGTGCGCGGAGAGGTTCAGGAGCTCACGTCCAGGTTTCCCCTCTACCCGGAGCGCCTGAAATGAAATGCCCGTTCTGCGGTCATGTCGAAGACCGGGTGGTGGACTCTCGAGTCGGCCGCGACGGCGAGTTCATCCGCCGCCGCCGGGAGTGCCTCAAGTGCCGCCGCCGCTACACGACCTACGAATACATCGAAGACGTGCTGCCGATGGTCGTCAAGCGCGACGGACGGCGCGAGCCCTTCGACCGGCAGAAGCTCCGCTCCTCGATCCTCAAAGCCTGCGAGAAGCGCTCGGTGGGGGTGCAGGCGGTGGACGACGTGGTGGGCGATATCGAGGCCCGCCTCCACGACCGGGCTGAGAAAGAAATCTCCAGCCTAGAGCTGGGCGATCTCGTCATGGAGCACCTCCAGAAGCTGGATCAGGTGGCGTACGTGCGCTTTGCCTCCGTGTACCGGCAGTTCAAGGACATCAGCCAGTTCATGGACGAGGTGAAAGGCCTCCTGAAGGAAGGGGAAAAGCCGAAGATCCCGAAGCCGGTTCCCGCCGTCAAGCCCGTCGTCAAAGCCCCGAAGTAGATGGTGCGGCCCTGCCGGGATGGGGCCGACAGGGCCGAGCGCCAGTAGGGCGCCTACTTCCTCTTCTTGCCCTTCTTCTTTTTCGCCACCCTGTCACCTCCCCCCCGACCTCGGACCGATCGCTTGGCTCGCACGTGCCCAACGCCAACCCCGAGGTGTGATGGTCCTTTAGGCCGAATGGTAGAAGAGCGGGAAAGATGTGTCAAGTGGAAAAATACAAGATACAGGGGCAAGCCCGGTCGGAGCCCCCAAGATGAGGGGGAAGGCAACCCTTGACATCCCCCCCGGGGGGTGCTAGGGTGGCTTAACTTTGCGCCGCGAAGCTCGCCACAACGGAGGGTTCCTCATGCGCCGTCAGCTTAAGAAGCTCGTGTTCGTGGAGCCGAAGTCCACGCACCTCCACGTGTACAGCCGCGTTGCCATTCCCCGTCTCGGGTCGGTCCTCCTCGCGACCATCATGCGCGCCAAAGGGTACGACGTCCGCGTGTACATCGAGGACATCCACCCGATCGACATGGCGGAGGTTATGAGCGCCGACCTGGTGGCGATTTCTGCTATCACCTCCACGGCGCCCCAGTCCTACCGGCTGGCCGACACGGTCAGGGAGGCCGGCATCATCACGGTGATCGGCGGGACCCACGTCACCTTCCTCCCCGACGAGGCGTTGCAGCACGCCGACTACGTGGTGAAGGGGGAGGGCGAGTTCGCGTTCCAGGAGCTGGTGGACGCGATCCAGTGCGGGAAAGGGTTCGAGAAGATCCAGAATCTGTCGTTCATGCGTGATGGCAAAGCGGTTCATAACCCGGAGAGGCCGAAGATTCCCAATCTCGACGTGACCCCGATCCCCGACTACGGCCTGATCACGGGGTGGAAGCCAGGCGGGGTCGTGTCGATCGCCACCTCGCGCGGGTGCCCGTTCTCCTGTACGTTCTGCTCCGTCCCCGGCATGTACGGCCACGCCTTCCGCACCCACTCGCTGGACCGGGTGCTGGAGGAGCTCCGGATCCACCGGGACGACATCTACGCCTTCTTCGCCGACGACATCTTCACGGCCAACAAGAAGCGGGTGAAGGAGCTGCTGAGCCGGATGATCCAGGCCGGCCTTACGCCGCAGTGGGGCGCCCAGGTCCGGACCGAGACCGTTGACGACCCGGAGCTCTTGCAATTGATGCGGGATTCGAACTGCTTCAACGTGTACGTGGGCTTCGAGTCGATCAACCCGCGGACGCTGAAGCTCTTCCAGAAGAAGCAGGACCTCGGCAAGATCGAGCGCGCCATCGAGCGCTTCCACAGCCACAACATCAAGATCCACGGGATGTTCGTGGTGGGCTCGGACGAGGACGATCTCGAGACCCTTGATGCCACAGCCGCCTTCGCCCGGAAGCACGATATTGATTCTATCCAGTTCATGATCCTCACCCCGATCCCCGGCTC
>JACQCL010000027.1 GCA_016201645.1 Candidatus Rokuibacteriota bacterium | reverse complement strand
GAAGATGCGCGCCGCCGCCAGCTGACCACCGTCCTGCTGGAGGTGCGGCCGGCAAACACGGAGGCCCGCGGTCTCTACGAGGACCTGGGGTTCCAGGTCATCGGCCGCCGGAAGGGATACTACCTTGACACAGGGGAAGATGCCTTGCTCATGAAGGCCGACCTCACCCCGTCACCATCATCCTCTCCCCCCAAGGGGGAGAGGGCGGGGTGAGGGGGGGCTTCACGCCCATGCTCGACCAAAAGACGGAGGCGTTGGTCGAGAAGATGCTGGCAGGGGATCGGCTGGCGCTGGCCCGGCTGATTACCCAGGTGGAGAACCGCTCCGCCGCCGTCGGTGAGATCATGAAACGAGTGCACGGGCGCACGGGACGCGCGTACGTGCTGGGGATGACGGGGCCGCCCGGCTCCGGGAAAAGCACGGTGGTGGACCGGCTCACCGCGCTCCTTCGCGCCGAGGGCGCCTCCGTGGGCATCGTCGCCGTGGATCCGTCCAGTCCGTTCACGGGCGGCGCAGTGCTCGGGGACCGAATCCGCATGCAGTCGCACGCCTTGGACCCGGAAGTCTTCATCCGGAGCATGGCCACGCGGGGGAGCCTGGGCGGCCTGGCGCGCGCCACCAGCGACGTCATCAGGCTCCTGGACGCGTTCGGCAAGCAGTGGATTCTCATCGAGACCGTCGGAGTCGGCCAGACGGAGCTCGACATCATCAAGCAGGCCGACACGACGGTGGTGGTCCTGGTCCCGGAATCCGGCGATGCGATCCAGACCATGAAGGCAGGGCTCATGGAGGTTGCCGACATCTTCGTCGTCAACAAGGCCGACCGGGACGGTGCCAACCCGCTGATCACCGAGCTCCGCTTTATGACGCACCTCCACCGCGCCGGTTCCCAGGCGCCGAAGGACATCGAGTGGGAAATCCCGGCCCTCGCGACGCAGGCCCAGAATGGGGTCGGCATCGAGGAGCTCCTCGCCGAGGTCAAGCGGCATCGGAGTCTTCTCGAAACCTCGGGGGCCCTGGAAAAACGGCGCCAGGCGCGGCGCCGGGCGGGGCTCCAGGCGCTGCTTGTCGAGGAGTTCACCGAGCAGGTGAGCCGCCGGCTTAAGGCCGACGGGAACCTCGCGGCCACCTTCGAAGCCGTCGCCGATGGCCGCCTGGACCCGTACTCCGCCGTTCAGGAGATTCTGAGACGCCCTGACCTCCTCACGCCGCAGTGACGCCGTGCTAAGATGAGCCTCACATGAGCGGCGTCCCGTTCCGCGATACGTTCTGGAACGTCCCCGTGTGGGCTCAGATCGCGCTCTACGCCGGTGCTGTGGTCGCTGTCGGCATCTTCTTCTTTGGTCTCTGGCAACACATCAGACTCTGGCGCCATGGAGCGCCGGAGTCGCGCTTCGACAGGATCCCCGAGCGCGTCTGGTTCGTCATGAGAGAGGCGCTCGGTCAGGCTCGTATCCTCTCGCAGGCGTACCCGGGCGTGATGCACGCGATCATGTTCTGGGGCTTCCTGGCGCTGTTCATGGGCACGGTCCTCGCCACGATTGACTACGACATCACGCTTCCATTCTTCGGCCTGAAGCTCCTGAAGGGGACCTTCTACCTCGCCTACGAGACGGTGCTCGACCTCTTCGGCCTGTTCTTCGTCATCGGCCTGGGCATGGCGCTCTACCGGCGCTACGTCGTCCGTCCCCTCTGGCTTGACGCGACAGCGCGCTTTTTCTGGGCGCTCGGGCTTTTGTTCCTGATCAACGTCACCGGCTTTGTGATCGAGGCCGCGCGCCTCGCGGCGGTGAGACCCGAGTGGGCCCCGTGGTCGCCCGTGGGGTACGTGATGGCTCAAGGCTTTCTCGCGCTCGGGATGGGGGAAGAGGTCCTCCGCGGGCTCCACCTTGGGACGTGGCTCTTCCATGCCGTCCTCGCCCTCGGCTTTATCGCGCTGATTCCGTACTCGTACTTCATGCACCTGATCACGACGCCGCTGAACGCGTTCTTCGTGAAGCTGAAACCGCGCGGCGAGATCGCGGCGATCCCCCACATCGAGGAGGCTGAGACGCTCGGCGTCTCGAAGATCGAGGAGTTTTCCTGGAAGCGGCGGCTGGACTTCGAGGCGTGCACCGAGTGCGGCCGCTGCCAGGAGGTCTGCCCGGCCCACATGGCCGGCACCAGGCTGAACCCGAAGCAGATCATCGTGAAGCTGCGCGACCACATGCAGGGCGGGAAGCCGGGGCCGATCCACGGTGCACTCATCGCGCCGGAGGAGCTCTGGGCCTGCACGACCTGCATGGCCTGCGTCGAGGCGTGCCCCGCGTTCATTGACATCGTGGACACCATCATTGACCTGCGCCGCTACCTGGCGCTCTCCGAGGGCGCGCTCCCCTCCACGGCGCCGCAGTCGCTTCAGAACATCCAGCGCGCGGGCAACCCCTGGGGCCTCCCGCCGGCGGACCGCCTCAAGTGGGCTGAGGGGCTGGAGGTCCCGGTTCTCGAAGAAGGACGCGAGGTGGAATATCTCTACTGGGTGGGCTGCTCGGCCTCGTACGATCGCCGCAACCAGGCGATTGCCCGTTCGGTGGTGAAGATCCTCAGGGCGGCGGGGGTGTCGTTCGCGGTCATGCAGGAGGAGCGCTGCCACGGGGAGGTCGCGCGGCGGCTGGGCGAGGAGTATCTCTACCAGACGCTCCAGCAGGAGAACGTCGCGAATCTCAAAAAGTACACCTTCAGGAAGGTCATCACCCACTGTCCTCACTGCTTCAATACGATCCTGCACGAGTTCCCTCAGTTCGGCGGGGAGTTCGAGGTGCTGCACCACTCCGTCGTGATTCGCCAGCTCCTCCGCGACGGTCGCATCCGGCCCCTGAAGCCGATCAAACAACGCATCACCTTCCACGACTCCTGCTACCTGAGCCGCTACAACGGCATCACCGAGGCGCCGCGGGAGGTGCTGAGGGCCGTGCCGGGCGTCGAGCTGGTCGAGATGCCGCGGAACCGCGAGCGCGGCCTCTGCTGCGGCGGCGGCGGCGGGCACATGTGGATGGAGGTGCGCTCCGAAAAGCGGGTGAACCTGATCCGCGTCGAGGAGGCGCTCACGGTGAAGCCCGACGTCGTCGGGTCCGCCTGCCCCTTCTGCCTCGCCATGATGGACCTGGGCCGGAAGGTCAAGGGCGTGGAGGAGAGCCTCCAGGCGAAGGACGTTTCCGAGGTGGTGGCGGAGAGCCTGGAGTCATGAAGGAGCTCCTGCTGCTCCTGCCCAACCTAGCGCTGCTCCTCGGGCGACTCCTCGCCGATCCGGCCGTGCCGGGGACCGCCAAGGTGGCGCTGGGGGCTATGGCGGCCTATCTGGCGAGCCCCGTGGATTTGATCCCGGATTTCATCCCCTTCGTTGGCTATTTGGACGACGTGATCCTGGTGGCCGTCATCGTGGACGGGCTCCTGAATCATCTCGACCGGGACCTGCTCCTCAAGCATTGGCCCGGGAACCCCGCGATGCTCGAGAAGAGCGCCGCCGTTGCCCGGCGATTCGCCGCCTGGGTCCCCGCGCGGATCAAGGCGAAGGTGTTCGGACGCTGATGGAGTTTTCCTCCTACCTCGTGTTCTTCCTGAACGGCCTGACATTCGGGATGCTCCTGTTTTTGATCTCCTCCGGGCTTTCCCTGACCTTCGGGGTGCTGGGTGTCCTGAACTTCGCCCACGGCACCTTCTACATGCTGGGCGCTTACCTGGCCTATGAGGGCTTGCGCCTTTCCGGCAGCTTCTGGCTTGCCTTGCTTGTCGCCCCGCTCCTCGTCGCCGCCTTCGGCGCGGCGATCGAGATCGTCCTGCTGAGGCCGGTGTACGGCAGGCCAGTCGTCTATCAGCTCCTGCTCACGTTCGGCGTGATCCTGGTCGTCATCGACCTCGTGAAGGCCATCTGGGGGATGGGCTACTATTCGGTCCCGTTTCCGCTGCTCCTCACGGGATCGGTCTCGGTCCTGGGCCGGGGGTATCCGAAGTACAACCTGTTCATCATTGCCGTGAGCCTTCTCATCGCGGGCGGGACCTGGCTGCTCCTGCACCGGACCCGGTTCGGCACGCTGGTGAGGGCGGCGGCTTCGAACCGGAAGATCGCTCAGGCCTTGGGGGTGAATGTCCCGAGGCTCTTCACCGTTGTTTTTGCCCTCGGCGCCTGGCTGGGCGGGCTCGGCGGCGCGTTGGCGAGTCCCCTGGGGTCCCTTTCACTCGACATGCCCGTCCGGATTATCGTCGAGGCCTTCGCCGTCGTCGTCATCGGGGGGTTGGGGAGTTGGCCCGGCGCCCTTCTGGGCTCGTTCCTGATCGGTCAGCTGGAGGCCTTCGGCATTCTGCTGATTCCCCGTTTTCATATGGCGTTCATCTTCATGCTCATGACCGTCGTGCTGATCGCCCGTCCGAGGGGGCTTTTGGGGACGCCCGCGCCCACGGGGGAGGGCGTGCGGCGCGAAGGCGAGTCGGTGGGGGCGAGCGTTCGGGCTCGCCCGATGCCGCTCTGGCTGGGCCTGCTCGCGCTGGTGCTCTCCGGGTTGCCCTTCCTGCTCCCGCCGTTCTACGTTTTGCTGCTCACGGAGGCGCTGATCTTCACCCTCTTCGCGTCGAGTTTCAACCTCCTCTTCGGCTATACGGGCCTTCTCTCGTTCGGCCATGCCGCCTACTTCGGCATCGGCGCCTATGCTGCCGGGCTCCTTCTCCGGGACGTCGGCTGGTCGCTTTCCGTGGCCGCGCCCGTCGGGATGGCGTGCGCCGCCCTCGCGGCCCTGCTCATCGGCTACTTCTGCGTCAAACTGGATGAGATCTACTTCGCCATGCTCACGTTGGCGTGTGCCCAGATCCTGCACTCCACCGTGTGGCACTGGAACGAGGTCACCGGCGGGAGCGACGGCCTGGACATGATTCCCCGGCCGCCGCTCCGGTTCCCCGGCCTCAGCATCGGCGTCGGTTCGATCCAGGGGTTTTATTTCTTCACCCTCGTGATTGTCGCCTTTGCGCTCTTGGTCCTCTGGGTTATCATCAACTCCCCCTTGGGCCTTGCCCTCAAGGGGATCAGAGAGAGCCCCGTGCGGGGGGAATTCGTCGGGATCCGGGTTCCGCGCTATCGCCTGGTGGCGTTCGTCATTTCTGGAGCCTTCTCGGGGCTCGCCGGGGTACTCTTCTCCGTGTTTCAGCGGGCGGTGACTCCCGAGGCCGTGTATTGGACGACCTCGGCTGATCCTGTCCTGATGAGCCTCCTCGGGGGGCCGCGCGTGTTCCTCGGCCCTGCGGTGGGGGCGGCAGTGTTTCTGCTCATCAAGGATCTGATCTCCGCCTATACGGAGTTCTGGATGCTGTCACTGGGAGGAGTCTTGATCCTCCTGGTGCTCTTCCTGCCGGGCGGCTTGGCTGGCTTCGCCTGGCGGATGGTCAGCGGGCGGGCGGTGCCGTCGCGGGCTGAGGACAAGGCGTTCGTGTCCCCCCGGGCTTTCGGCGAAAGGAGGTAAATGGACATGGCAGACGAGAAGGATCGGGCAGAGGTGTCGGGCATCTCAAGACGGGAGATCGTCAAGGGCCTGGGCGTGGCGGGCCTGGGCGGGCCCTTCGTTCTGCGGACCGTTTACGCGGCGGAGAAGGGTCCGGTCAAGATCGGCGGGATCGCCTCGCTCTCCGGGGTCGTGAGCGCCTGGGGCAAGGTGACCCAGCAGGGCCTCGTGATGGCGGTTGAAGAGATCAACCAAGCGGGCGGGATCCTCGGCCGCAAGGTCGAGTTTCAGATGGAAGACGACGAGTCCAAGCCCGCTGAGGGAGCCAGGAAGGCCAGGCGGCTCGCCCTCGAGTGGGGCGCGAACGTGCTGATCGGCATCAACCACAGCGGCGTGGCCGTTCAGGTCTGCGCGCTCTTGCCAGAGATCAAGGCGATCCTCATGATTCCATGCGCGTCCGCCCCGTCGGTGACCAATGAGAAATTCACCAAGTACACGTTCCGGACGAAACCCAACTCCTACCAGCTGGCAGCGGCGGGGGCGTACCGGATGAAGGACCAGCCGTGGAAGCGGTGGACGGTCATCGGTCCCGATTACAGCTACGGCCACGAATCCTGGGAGGCGTTCGTCTTCCACTTGAAGAAGGTGAAGCCGAGCGTCGAGACTCTGGAGGTGCAGGCCTGGCCCAAGTTCGCGGCGGGCGACTACGCCAGCCATATCGCCAAGCTCCTGGAGGCCAAGCCCGACGCCGTGTACTGCTCCCTCTGGGGCGGCGACATGATCAACTTCATCAAGCAGGCGCTCCAATACGACTTCTTCAATAAGGTGGCGCTTGCGACCGAGGCCGGGCTCTCGACAGAAATCTTCTACGCCCTCGGCGCGAGCATTCCCGAAGGCCTCTGGTCCGCCTCCCACGGCTACTGGTTCGAGCACCCGGGCACGCCGAAGAACCGGGAGTTCGTCAACCGGTTCGTCAAGCGGTGGGGCGAATACCCGCACGTGACGGCGCACGACACCTACGCGGCCGTCTCTGTGTACAAGAAGGGCGTTGAGAAGGCGGGGACGACCGACGCGGACGCGGTGGCCGCCGCGCTCGAGGGGCTCGAGTTCGAGACCCCCGCGTACAGGTCGGTCATCCGGAAGGAGGACCACCAGGCGATTCGTGATGTCCCCTGGGGGGTGACGAAGAAGACGGACAAGCTCCCCTTTGGATGCCACTTGGCCGAGGTCAAGGACACGCCGGGCGATCTCGTCGCGCAACCCCTGGAGGAGGTTCTGAAGACTCGAATGAAGGGATAGGGGGCCCGCTCTCGTGCCACTCTGGCGGGCGTGTGTCACGGTGGCCGGCCTGAGATGAATTTCACAAAGGCCGGGGGGACGATAACTAATAATTGCAGGCTGTTGGGGGTGATGGGGTATAGAACATTTTAGGCATAAATTCTGCACCGTTCGGGGGGTTACAAGCCACAGGCCGAGGGGAATATGGCGACACACCTCTTTATCGTGGCGTGGGACCGTCCGGACCTTTGGGACTATTGGAGACGGTGGTTCTCTGGGGTCGAGGACGTCCAGGTGATCTTGGACCGACGGCGCCGGGAACGGCGGCAAACCGCGAGGGCGCATGAGCCGGAGCGGCGTCGCGCGGATCGCCGCAGCCAGCCGGGCATCGACGAAGAGCTCCGCTCCCTGGGTTTCGCGATCGTCCGTCCGTCCCAGCCCGCCTAGCGGCACCCCCTTCTTCAACTCCCTCCTGAAGCTCTGCCGCGACCAGCACGCGTGACCTCACGCCTCGCCGGGAGCCGGGTTCTTCATGCGCCGATGGTCGTGTCGCTACCCCGGAACGAGCGGGGGAAGGCGGTCGCTCGGGCCGGGGCGCCTGCGTGAAGGGCTCCAGGTAGGAGCGCCGGGGCCGTGCCGTTCCCCGCCGGGCTGCGGGCCTTCAATCACCGGGACTTCCGCCTCTTCTGGTCCGGCCAGCTGGTTTCGCTGATTGGCACCTGGATGCAAAGCGTGGGGCAGTCCTGGCTGGTCCTTGAACTGACCGACTCTCCGTTCAAGCTCGGGATCGTCGGAACGCTTCAGTTTGCTCCAATGCTCTTCCTCTCGTTTGTCGCCGGGGTGATCGCGGACCGGGTTGTCAAGCGCCGCCTGATTGTGGCCACGCAGTCGGCCCTCATGCTCCAGGCCTTCAGCCTCGGAGCCCTGGTCTGGACCGGCCACGTCCAATACTGGCACGTGGCGCTGCTCGCCAGCCTCTACGGGGTTGCCAATACGCTCGACATGCCCGCCCGTCAGTCCTTCATCGCGGATTTGGTCGGCAAAGGCGACCTCATGAACGCGATCGCCCTCAATTCGGCGATGTTCAACGGGGCGCGCATTCTCGGCCCTGCCGCCGCAGGCCTGCTGATTGCTCGATACGGCGTGGCCATCGCATTTTTCCTGAACGGCGTCAGCTTCCTGGCCGTTATCATTGCCTTGCTCGCGATCCGGACTGAAGGGCTGCCGCGCCCATCTTCTGGCAGCACAATTTTCGGAGAGATCGCCGAGGGAGTTCGCTACGCGGTCAGCACGCCCTTGATCGCATTGGTCCTGAGCCTCTTGCTGTCGGTTAGCCTGTTCGTCATTAACTACAACGTGCTCGTCCCGCTCATTGCACGGGAGGTGCTCCACGAAGGGGCGCACGGCTTCGGGTTCCTGATGGCCGCCCTCGGCGCTGGTGCCGTGGCCGGGGCGTTGATGCTGGCCCTCCTGGGGGGAGGCCGGTCGCCGCTGGGCGTCCTGGTGGGCTCCGCCCTCGTTGTCTCGGGGGCGACCGTGTCGCTCGCGCTGGTGCGCCACTTCTGGCTTGCCGTCTTCGTCCTCGTGGGAATCGGGTTCTCGCAGATTCTGTTCACGGCCAGCTGCAATACGACGCTTCAGCTGTCGGTTCCAGACGGGGTTCGCGGTCGCATGATGAGTTTCTACGCGTTTGTGTTCGCGGGCGTGACGCCGATCGGCTCGTTTCTTATCGGATCCATCTCGGAAACTCTGGGGGTGCCCGCCGCCTGCGCGGTGGGCGGAGGGCTCGGGCTGCTGTCGGTGCTGGCGCTGACGATCCGGTGGAGGCGTCCTTCGGTGCCGCGGTCTTGACACCGCGGGCCATCTGGCCGGGCCTGTCTTTTGCTGGGCTCCAAGGGGGCTCGTCAACCTTGCGGGAGTCCTCTGGTCGGCGGTAGTGTAGGGGAACCGCAGCGCGACTTCATCATGGACTTCGGGATCCGGTGGCGGCGGGTGGTGCTCGTCGTCTCATCGTGCCTTCTGATGTGGGGGCTTGCCGCTCCCTCCTATGCCGCTGTCTGCGGGCCGTCAAATCTCGGCGCGGGGCCGAGAGAGGTGGCAACAGCCCTCATCTTCTCCGGGGGCGGCGCGAAAGGGGCATACGAGGCGGGCGTGGCCGCCGCGTTCCTCGCCAAGGGCGTGCCGATCCGCCTGGTGGCGGGCACATCAGCGGGCGCCCTGAACGCGACACTGGTGGCCGCGGGGCGGGCGGATCTCCTGGAAGAGACGTGGCGGAGCCTGACGCGCGAGCAGGTCTATCAGCTTCGCCCGTCGGTCTTCTTCTGGGGGCTCCTGCCCGGATGGCTGACGCTCTGGCGAGTCAACGCGGCAGGATCGCTTCTCGACCCAAGCCCGCTGAGAGAGCTCATAGAATCGCGACTGGACTTGGAGCGCGTGCGGCGTTCTCCCGTCCGCCTCGTGATCGTCACGGCGGATCTCGATCGCCGGATCAAACGACTCTTCGATAACCAGTCCGTCTCCGTGGACGCGCTGATGGCCAGCGTCTCCGTTCCCGGCGCGTTTCCTCCCGCCATGGTGGATGGGTCGCTCCTGTTCGACGGCGGGCTGACGGGGCGGGCACCGGTCCTCGACGCGCTTGAATCCGGGGTGGACGTCCATCGCGCCGTGGTGATAATGAGTTATGCCGAAGGCGAGCACGGTTCGCCGCCCACCACGATCCGTCGCGCCGTGGAGGCGGCATTCGAGACGGGGATGATCACCCAGATCATGCGCGAGGTGGAGCTGGCGCGGTTCCGGTTCCCTCAGGTGGAAATCCACCTGCTCACTCCGACGGCCCCACTGGATCTCCGGCCGCTCGACTTCGATCCGCCGGCGCTGGCCCGGGCGTTAGAGCAGGGGAAGGCCGATGGCCTCGCCTGCCTGTCGGAACTAGGCGGCTAGGGGGGAGGGCCGACTCATGGCGGCAGAGGTTGAGCGGGTCGCCGAGCTGATCTGCGGCGCCCAGCGCCTCGTGGTCTTCACGGGCGCCGGGGTCAGCACTGAGTCCGGGATCCCCGACTTCCGAAGCCCCGGGGGAATCTGGGACCGGTTCAATCCCGACGAGTTCACGTACCAGCACTTCGTGGGGAGCGTGGAAGGGCGGAGGAAGTACTGGGAGTTGGGGCGACACGTGTATCCGGTGATCCGGAACGCCGAACCCAACGCGGCCCACTATGCGATCGCCGACCTCCACCGGCTCGGATGCCTGGACTGCGTCATCACGCAGAACATTGACAATCTCCACCAGCGGGCCGGCGTCCCGTCGGAGAAGGTGATCGAGCTCCACGGCAACGCTACGCGGGCGCGCTGTCTCAGCTGCGGTTGCGCCTACACGCGGGATGAGGTCCACGAATGGCTGGAGCGCGGGGTGGAGATTCCGATGTGCGATCCCCCGTGCGGCGGGATCATCAAGCCTCACACGATTCTGTTCGGCGAGGCCATGCCCGAGCAGGAAACCCTGGAGGCCGAGAGGAGGGCCAGGCGCTCGGATGTCTTCGTGGTCGTGGGCTCGTCCCTCGTGGTGTACCCTGCGGCGATGATGCCCCTCTATGCCAAGGAAGCCGGCGCGGCCCTTGTCATCATCAATCTCTCCGAGACCCCGCACGACCCCTACGCCGACGTCCTGCTCCCCGGCAAGGCCGGCTCGGTCATGGAACAGATTCTCGAACGGGTGAGGCAGCGCCTCGCCTGAGAAACGGAAGGACCACGATGGCTATTTCGGTGCAAGTCGCCGTCGAGAGGCTCGTCGAAGCGCGTGCCATCCACCGCCTGGCGACGCCCCTCTCTGAGACGGATCCGGACCTCACTCTGGAACAGGCCTACCAGATCCAGGACGCGCTCCGGGCCGCGCTGGAGCGGAAGGACGAGCAGATCATGGGCTGGAAGATCGGGGTGACAAGCCAGGCCGTCCGCGAGGCCATGGGCGTTGAGCACCCAATCGCTGGGTTCCTGCTCCGGTCAGGTCAGTACGCCAGCGGTGCCGAAGTCCCGCTCGATCGGTTTGCCAACCTCGGTGTCGAGGTGGAAGTGGCCTTCAGGATGCGGACGAAGCTGATGGGCCCAGGTGTGACCGCCGACTCTGCTGGCCTCGCCGTCGAGGGAGTCTTTGCGGCGCTTGAGTTGCCGGATTTCCTCTTTAGCGGCAAGCCTCGTGCCACGGACTTCGTGGCCGATGGCGTCCACGCCAACGCCATCGTCCTTGGGAGCCCCCTGACACCCATCAGGACGCTCGACCTGTCAGTGGAGGGCGTCGTGTATGAGCACAACGGGCAGGTCGTGGCGACCAACACGGCCGCGGAGGTGATGGGGAACCCGCTGAACGCCCTCGCCTGGCTCGCAAACCATCTGGGGAGCCGGGGCCTCAGCCTGAAGCCGGGAGACGTCGTCATGAGCGGCTCGATCTCCAAGCTCTTGCGCCCGAAGTCGGGTGACACGATTCGAGCCAAGTTCACTCGCCTGGGCTCTGTCAGCGCTAGGTTCGTCTGAGCGAGAGCCGTGGACCTGGAGACGCTTCGCCGAAGGATCGAAAGAGTGCTGGCTGACCGGCCGCGGCGGGTCGTCGAGCGGGAAGGGCTGATCCCCGCGGCGGTTCTTCTACTCCTCGTTGACCGAGCCGGTCCTCACATCCTCTTCGCCAAGCGGACCGAGAGCGTGTTACACCATAAGGGCCAGATTTCTTTTCCCGGCGGGATCGTGGAGACGTGGGACGGGTCTCGGCTCGAGACAGCGCTGCGGGAGGCCCATGAGGAGATCGGGCTTCCAGCGGAGGCGGTGGAGGTCATCGGCACGCTCGACGACACCGAGACCCGAGCGACGCGCTTTGTGATCACGCCGTTCGTCGGCCTGGTGCGCCAGCCGGTACGCTACACCCCCGACGGCAGGGAGATCGAACGGGTCCTCGAGGTGCCCCTGGCCGCGCTGCTCGACCCGGCCAACTTCAGGGTGGAGATGACGGAGAGGGACGGTCACACTCAACCAGTCTTTTTCTACGACTATGGCGGGGAGACCATCTGGGGGGCAACGGCTCGGATTCTCAAGCAGTTTCTGGACGTCCTGAAAGAAGCGCCCTGAGGAAGTCTCTTTTGGGCTGGCAACCTCCGGCCGTACCTTCAGCCGGGGTGAGCGACCTGCCCTTTGGGACCTTGCGGCCCCAACTGACCTGCCTCCCGTCCAGTGGCCCTCCGGTTCTTAGACCGGCGTCCGATTCCTCAGGGCAACTTCACCCTACCCCTCGGTGAAGAGCGTGTCAAGCGGGAATGAGCGAGAGCGGGTCGGCCTGTGCGCCGACTGCGTCCATAGTCGCCGCGTCGTGTCGGCCAAGGGCTCCGAGTTCTGGCTCTGCGCCAGGTCCGAGACGGATCAACGCTTCCCGAAGTATCCCCGCCTGCCGGTTCTCACCTGCGACGGCTACGAGGAGGGCGAGTCCCCTCACCCTGCGACCCGACCGCAGGGGTCGGGTGCCCGATGAGGTAGCTCGCTCCGCTCGCATTTTGCGTGAAGGGGGAGAAGAGGTGAGGGGCGCACCATCAGGGCCACCAGAGGTAGAGGAAGCGGGGGCCGGGACCAATGAGCAGGGACGAGAGCTGAACGAGCGAGGTCTCGAGTCGCTCGGGGGCGGGAGTCCCCGAGTAAATATTTGACCGGTAGTCGCGCGGCCGGTGGTACATGATCACGCGGGCCTCGGAGACCTTGGCCGCCTGCTTCGCCGCCTCGATGGCATCCTCGAGGTAACCCACCCGGTCCACGAGACCCAGCTCTTTGGCCTGCTGAGCCGTGTAGATCCTGCCGTCGGCGAAGGCTCGCACCCTGGCCTCCGGGATGTGTCGGTCTTTCACGATGAGAGAGACGAAGCGCCCGTAGAGGTCGTCGATCACGCCCTGGAAGATCTGCCGCTCCTCTTCGGTGAGGCCTCGGAACGGCGAGCCCATGTCCTTCTTCGCGCCGGACTTGATCGTGATCGGAGAGACGCCGGCTTTCTGAAGGAGACCCTCGGCGTTGAGGGTGAGCATGACCACCCCGATGGAGCCGGTCACGGTGGTCGGATGAGCGACAATGGTGTCGGCCGCGAGAGCGACATAGTACCCGCCTGAAGCTCCCACGTCCATGATCGCCGCCACCACCGGAACCTTCTTCCGTTCTTTGAACGCGGAGATCTCGCGGTAGAGAATGTCCGAGGCCGTGGCGGTTCCGCCGGGGCTGTTGATCCTGACGACGAGTGCACGGACCCGGTCGTCGTCCTCGGCTTTCTTGAGTTCTTCGCGGACGCGAGCCAGCATGGAGACCTGCGGCGCCTGCGGACCCAGCGTGAAGAGCGGCGCCTCGCTGATGACTCCGGAGAGGTCCAGGAGGAGGACTTTGTCGGCGCCGGTTCCCTCGACAGTCTGTTCCCGTAGCGGCTGGATCCGCGGTGTGAGATCAATGGAGAGTGAGCAGCCCGAGAGAATCAGGGCGAGAGCGATGAGGCGAGTCATCCTCATGCCCCGAGTATATACCGCAAGCGCGAGCGAAGGCGAGCCCATCGCGGGCGAAGCCTATCCTTTGCGCGGGGGACCCATCCAGTGGATGGGTCGCGCGAAGCGGGTCGGGGCACCCGCCACTTGCGGGCGGGTCGCGATGTTATAATGCGCGTGTGCCGCGCCCCCTCGACGGTCATCGTATTCTTGACCTCTCCCGCGTCGTGGCGGGCCCCCTGGCGACGCAGATCTTCGGTGACTACGGTGCCGAGGTCATCAAGATCGAGCAGCCCGCCGCGGGGGACGACAGCCGCTATTGGGCGCCGCCGGTTGCTCCCGACGGGTCACCAACCTATTTCTTCTCCGTCAACCGGAACAAGAAGTCCGTCACCCTGAACCTCAAGCACCCCCGCGGCAAGGCCATCTTGAAAATGCTGGTCCGCCGAGCCGACGTCGTGATCGAGAACTTCAAGCCCGGGACGATGGAAGACCTGGGGCTCGGCTACGAGACGCTCAGGCAGGAGAACCCGCGCCTTATCTACTGCGCGATCTCTGGATTCGGCGTCTCGGGGCCGAAACGCGAGTGGGCCGGCTACGACGCGATCATGCAGGGCGTGACGGGGCTCATGTCCATCACCGGCGAGGCCGATGGCCCGCCCGTCAAAGTGGGCGTCGCGCTGATTGACGAGATCACGGCGCTCTACGCTCACGGCGCGATCCTCGCTGCGCTCCTCCATCGGGAGCGGACCGGTCAGGGACAAAAGGTCGAGTGCTCGCTCCTCGAGGCGGGGGTGGCCGCACTCATGAACGCGGCGACGGCGTACCTCCTGGCCGGGGAGGTGCAGGGACGGTGGGGGAGCGCGCATGCCTCGGTGGTCCCGTACCAGGCGTTCAAGGCCAAAGACGATTACCTCATGGTGGGGGCCGGGAATGAGCGGCTGTGGAAAGCCTTCTGCGAGGTGCTCGGCGCTCCCGAGTGGGCCGACGATTCGCGGTTTGATTCAAACGAAAAGCGGGTTGTGCGCCGGGAAGAGGTGGTCAGGATGATCGAGGAACGCCTCCAGGCTCGGAGTCGGGACGAGTGGGTGGAAGCCTTCGGAGCGGCGGGGCTTCCGACCGGTCCCATCAACAGCGTGGCCGACGTGTTCCACGACCCTCAGGTCCTCGATCGCGGCATGGTGCAGGAGATCGTCCATCCCACGGCGGGGAAGATCAGGCTCGTGGGCGTCCCCGTGAAATTCTCCGGGACTCCGGGCGAGATCACCGCTCCGCCGCCACTCCTGGGTCAGCATACGGAGGAGGTCCTCCGGGACCTGCTCGGGCTGACGTCAGCCGAACTGGACGAGCTCAGAAAGGAGGGGGTGGTGTGATCACCCTTGATGACGTGCGGGCGGCGGCGCGGCGCCTGCGCGATCGGATCCACCGGACCCCGGTCATCACCTGCCGGTCCTTCGACGAGGCGACCGGCTACTCGGTGTTCTTCAAATGCGAGAACCTCCAGCGCGCCGGCTCGTTCAAGATTCGCGGCGCCTTGAACAAGCTCCTCCTCCTCTCCGAGAGCGAGCGCGCCCGCGGGGTCGTCGCTTTCTCGTCGGGGAACCACGCTCAGGGAGTCGCGCTGGCCGCACGGATGGTCGGGAGTTCAGCGGTCATCGTCATGCCCAGCGACGCGCCGCGGCTGAAGCTGGCCGCTACCCGCGGCTACGGGGCCGAAGTGGTCTTCTATGACCGACAGACCGAGGATCGAGAAGCCATCGCCCGTCGCCTCGTCGCGGAGTCCGGCCGGGCACTGGTCCCGCCCTACGACGACCCGGCGATCATGGCCGGTCAAGGAACCGCGGCGCTCGAGCTGATGGAAGACGTGCCGGTGCTCGATGCCCTGCTGACTCCGGTGGGGGGTGGTGGGCTGATGGCGGGCTGCAGCACGGCGGTCAAAGCGGTGGACCGGGCAACGCGCCTCTTCGGTGTGGAGGCCGAGACCGCGAACGACACGTGGCTCTCTCTTCAGAAGGGAGAACGGGTCGCGATCCCGCCGCCGCCCACAATCGCCGACGGGATCCGCAATCTCAGCCCGGGCGAGCTGACGTTTCCCATCCTTCAGAAAAACCTTGAGGGGATTTTACTGATCTCGGATGAGGACATTGTCGGCGCCCTCAGGTTCCTCCTCCTTCGCGCCAAACTCCTGGTGGAGCCAACGGGAGCCGTTTCGGCTGCGGCCGTTCTGGCAGGGACGCTCCCGCTGCCGAGAGGTTCGCGAGTCGGCGTCATCCTCTCCGGCGGCAACGTGGACCCGGCGATCCTCGCTGGGTTCCTGAAGGAATCCTAGGCTCGCCGGCTGCTAAACCGAATTTGGGTTTGACAGCCCTCCGTCTCGATGCTACAAATGAATGGCGATTCAGTCACTCCTGCCATGTCTGAGCCGGACAAGCACCAGCAGATCATCGAAGCCGCGGTGCGAGTCTTCGCCCGCAACGGGTATTACAACTCCCGCGTCGCTGACATCGCCAAGGAAGCGGGAATCGCCAGCGGGACCATCTACCTCTACTTCGAGACCAAGGACGAGATTCTGGTCACGCTCTTCCGGGAGAAGATGGCCGAGTTCGTCGCCGACGTGCGGAAGGCCATCGCCGCCGAACCGGATGCCGTCGCCAAGCTTCGCCGACTGATCATGCTGCACTTTCAGATCCTGGAGGAGAACCCGGACCTCGCCGAGGTCGTCCAGGTGGAGCTCCGCCAGGGACAGAAATTCTTCCGCGGCGCGTCGGCCGCGGAGGTGAACTCGTATTTTTCGCTGATCGCATCGGTCCTTGAGGACGGAGTAGCCTCCGGCGTGTTCCGACGGGATCTCCCCATCAAGTCAGCCACGAAGGCGTTGTTCGGCGCCATGGATCAGATGGCGACGAGCTGGGTGCTGGGCAGTCGGAGCCACAAGCTCTCCGAGACGGCGGACGACGTGGCGGAGATCTTCCTCAACGGTCTCGCGACCAAGCCATAGGGGAACGACATGGCCTACGAGGCGCTCATTGTCACGCGCGAAGAGTCGTACGCGATCATCACGCTGAATCGCCCGCCGGCGAACGCCATCAACGAACAGCTCATGCGGGAGCTGGACGGCGCCCTGGCCGAGCTCGAAAAAGATCCCGTGGTCCTCTCGATCATCATCACGGGCTCGGGCGATCGGATCTTCTGCGGCGGCGCTGACTTGGGCTCCGCGTTTTCTGGCGGCAACCTGGAGGAGTTCACCAAGTTCGGGACGGGCGTTCTCCGCCGGATCGAGCGGTTCCCCAAACCCGTCATCGCGGCGATCAACGGCCACGCGATGGGCGGGGGGTGCGAGATCGCCATAGCCTGCCACCTCCGCATCATCAAGGAGACAGCCCGCATCGGCCAGACCGAATCGAATCTCGGCATCATGCCGGGCTACGGCGGCACCCAGCGTCTGTCGCGGCTTATCGGGCGGACCAAGGCGCTGGAGTTCCTGATCCTGGGGACCCAGATCATGG
>JACQCL010000128.1 GCA_016201645.1 Candidatus Rokuibacteriota bacterium | reverse complement strand
TTCTGGAACTCGGGCAAGGCGGGGACCCCGGAGCGCCCCAATCTGGGCTACAAGCCCCGCTACAAGCAGGGCTACTTCCCCGTGCCCCCCATGGACAAGTTCCAGGACATCCGTTCCGACATGGTGCTGGCGCTGGAGTCGGTCGGGGTGAAGATCGAGGTACACCACCACGAGGTGGGCACCGCCGGCCAGACCGAGGTGGACATGCGCTTCACCACGCTGACCAAGATGGCCGACAACGTGATGTGGTACAAGTACTGCGCCAAGAACACCGCCCGCAAGCACGGCAAGACGGCTACCTTCATGCCGAAGCCGATCTTCATGGACAACGGCTCGGGGATGCACACCCACCAGTCGATCTGGAAGAACGGCAAGAACCTCATGTACGAGCGTGGCGGCTATGCCGACGTCTCGAAGATGTGCCTGTATTACATCGGCGGGATTCTGAAGCATGCCGACGCGCTGTGCGGACTTGTCGCCCCCACCACCAACTCCTACCGCCGGCTGGTGCCGGGCTACGAGGCCCCTATCAACCGAACCGCTCGGCGTGCGTCCGGATCCCCGTCTACTCCCGGTCGGAGAAGACCAAGCGGATCGAGTTCCGCACTCCCGACAACTCGTGCAACCCGTACCTCTCCTTCGCCGCCTGCCTCATGGCGGGGCTCGACGGGGTCGCTAACAAGATCGATCCGGGAAAGCCAATCGACAAAGATCTCTACGAGCTGCCCCCGGCCGAGGCGAAGAAGGTCAAGCAACTCCCCGGCTCTCTGGAGGAGGTGCTGGACGCGCTCGAGAAGGACCACGACTTCCTCCTGAAGGGCGACGTCTTCACGCCGGACCTGATCGAGACCTGGCTCGACTACAAGCGGAAGAACGAGGTGGACGCCATCCGGCTGCGGCCTCACCCCTGGGAGTTCGCGCTGTACTTCGACATCTAAATTTAGAACCCTCGAAGGGGGGGCCCACGCCCCCCCTTCCGAACCTCCCCCCCGAAGATTGCGCAGGCAAAGCCCGCGCTCGAGCGCGGGCGTTCCTCGGAGGAGCCGCTCGCCTCTATCCTCTCTCCTGCGTCAACTGACTCCTGCTTAGGCAATCATCCGCGCTTGATTCTTTCGTGAGCAGAGATCGCGCTGCCTCTGATCGGAGCACCTCCGCGGAGGCTGCCGAATTTCAATCAGTTAGCGATCGAGAGCCGCCGCCGGCGCGCTGGCATCGGAATCGCAATGCAACGGGCGGATGTCATTTTTCGTTCGAAAGGAGCCATTCATGCGGATCGGCAACCGATGGACGTTGAAGCTCGGCGTGTGCCTGCTCGCGTTGATTTTGGCCCTGGTGGGCAGGGCGCTATCTCAGGACAAGCCGGCCGAGAAGCCGGCCGAAGCGCCTGCGGCCGCCGCGTCCGCGGCTGCTGCCCCCGCGCCTCCGCCCAAGCCCGACCCTGGTGGGACCGCCACCGGGACGATCGCTGACGTCCCGGCGAAGGAAGCCGGGAAACCGACCCTCGTGGAGGTGGCGGACGCTGTCGGCCACAACCGGGTCGCCATCAACATCATGTGGACCCTGATCACCGGCTTCCTCGTCATGTTCATGCAGGCGGGCTTCGCGCTCGCCGAGACCGGGTTCACCCGGGCAAAGAATGTGGCCCACACGATGATGATGAACTTCATGATCTACGCGATCGGGATGACCGGCTACTGGATCATGGGGTTCGCCCTCCAGATGGGCGGGGCAAGCCCGCTGGCGAGCCTCGGCGGCACCGGAGTGCTCGACGGCGAGTTCACGCTCACGCTGTTCGGCAAAGAGTTCGGCCTCTGGGGGAGCAAGGGATTCTTCCTCGCGGGCTCGACCTACGACGTCGGCGTGTTCGCGCTGTTCCTGTTCCAGATGGTCTTCATGGATACGGCGGCGACGATCCCGACCGGCGCCATGGCTGAGCGCTGGAAGTTCAGCGCCTTCTTCATCTATGGGTTCTTCATCTCGATGATCACCTACCCCCTGTTCGCCAACTGGGTCTGGGGCGGCGGCTGGCTCTCGCAGCTCGGTAAGAACTTCGGGCTCGGGCACGGGTACGTTGATTTCGCCGGCTCGTCGGT
>JACQCL010000091.1 GCA_016201645.1 Candidatus Rokuibacteriota bacterium | reverse complement strand
GGATGCCGGAGGAGGAGCTGGGCCGCCTCCTCCGATATCCCGCGGACGGGCCGCTTGAGCTCCATAGCGGCTTCTTCCAGAAAGCGCTTGGCCAAACGGAGGATGTCTTCCCGCCGCTCCCTGAGCGGGGGCAGGTTAATGGTGAACTCGTTCAGGCGGTAGTAGAGGTCCTGCCTGAACCGGCCCGCCCGCAGCTCTCTCTCCAAGGGGACATTGGAGGCAGCAATAATCCGCACGTCCACCGGGACCGCGCGTTTGCCCCCGAGGAGCTGCACCTGTCGCTCCTGCAGGACCCGGAGAAGCTTCGACTGGGTTGGCAGGGGGAGGTTGACGATCTCGTCGAGGAAGAGGCTCCCCCCCTTTGCGAGCTGAAAATGGCCCTCCTTCTTCCTATCGGCGCCGGTAAAGGCCCCCTTCTCGTAGCCGAACAGCTCCGACTCGATAAGGGTTTCGGGGATGGCCCCGCAGTCCAGGGCGATAAAGGGGTTCTCGCGCCGGACACTCTGCTGGTGGATGGCCCGGGCCACCAGCTCCTTGCCCGTTCCTGTCTCCCCCTGGATGAGGACGGTGAAGGGGGACCCCGCCACCTGCTTGACCTGCTGGATGACCTTCTGGGTCTCCCCCCTCGGGCCCATCTGCTCCCTGAGGGAGCCGCCCTCCGCGAGCTGACTCTTGAGGTCCTCGACCTCGGCCAGCAGCGCCCGCTGCTCCAGGGCCCGCCGCACAGTGAGGACGATCTCATCGTTGTCAAACGGCTTGGTGAGGTAGTCATAGGCCCCGAGCCGCATGGCCTGGACAGCCGTGCGAATGTCCCCGTAGGCGGTGAGGATGATCACTGGAAGCTGGGGGTCAATCGCCTTGATCTCCTTCAGGGCCTCCATCCCGTCGACCCTCGGCAGCTTGAGGTCGATGAGGATCACCGAGGGCGCGTCCTGCCGAACACGCTCCACGCCGATCGCCGCATCCTCACCCGTAAGCACCTCAAGGCCATCCGCCTTGAGGATCTCGCTGAGGAGCCAGCGCACGTCGGCGTCGTCATCCACGACCAGGATCTTCGCCATGCTCTCCCCAAATGCGGCTTTCGAGTAACGTTGTCAAGGACACGTTTAACCCCTCAAACCCTGCCATTTCAGTGTGAGCAACTCGCCGGACCCGCATAGCATCCAGAAATTTTCGATCTCTCGATCCCATCTCCGCCATCAGCCTAAGAATCTGAACGGCGCTGCCCAAAACAGTCAGCAGGCCGTCGAAATAAGCGATTGTGGATTACTGTGGATATGTGGATAACCTGGTGCGGCTGGTTCTCCGAGCCCCGCGCACAGGACTTCCTATCCTTTCCCTCACCCTCCCAGAGCCCTGCAGGGCTGGTCGTGTGCCCGGACCAAGGGCACACCGACCGCGTGCGGACCCGCGAAAACGGAGCGCGTGTATATGTGGGGTGGTGGCCATCTCGCACGACGCGCAGTGCATCGACAGGAAGATTCAACGATTAGAGACAAAGCGCGGTGGCCCATCACGCCAGCGGCCCCACCATTACGAGCGATCAGCAGAAGGTTTCCGATCCGGGCGCCGCGATCGTGTTCCCGGTGGTGTGCCCGAAAATGTGCCCGCGAGGGCCTCAAACCCACCCAAACCTGCCCCATCCCAGCCACCAGGCCAACGAAAAACCCCTCGGCAAGTCCGCCACTTACCGAGGGGCGTGCGTTCGCGGCGAGGCTTATGAGGCCAACGCTCCCACGGTTATGGGTAAGGTACTCAGAGCTTCTTGGGGCCGCTGTCGGACTGGGTTCCACTGCTTCGGTCTGGCGGCAATGAGGATTCGACATGTGCACCATTGCCCTGCGGGCGCCTGGAGGAGCTTATCCACTCAGAATGCTGCTGGAAGACGAGGCACTTTGGCCATTGAGCCACTCCGGATCCACTGCGAGGCTATGAATAGGTCAAAAGGATTCGATGAGTGCCCCATCTTCCCTCCCACTCGCTGCGGCCAGCCTCAGGCTCCGACGCCGGCCCGGCCAGCCGAGGAAGGCGCCGGCAGCGGCGGGCGGGCCTGGGGCAGAGCCCCCGCACCATCCTGGAGGAACTCCGCCGCATCCAGAGCACTGACGTCGTCCTGCCCACTACCGACGGCCGCGAGCTGCGCCTGCGGTGCGTGGTGCGCCCCGACGCGGCTCAAGCAGCCCTGCTGGATCGCCTGGGGCTGGACCTCCCCCAGCGGCTCCGCATCCCACCGCCGCTCGCCCAGACCGCACAAATGTAGTGCCGACTTTTTCCGTAAGTGCCCAACATGATTCACCTCGACCCCTCGAACTGCGGAAGTTGGGCTAAACACCGCACACCTTGCAGCCTGCCGCAGCCTATCTCGAAATCGCACCAATAGATGCCTCCAGCGTAGCTCCTTGTGTTCTGGCAACTTGGAGCCCAGCGCCGCGCTCCTGCAGCGTCGGCCTGCAGCCTATTTCGGTGCCGTCCTTCAACGTCGGAGTCTACGTTTTAGGGAGCCGCCGAGCACGTCCTTAGATCACCGTGATCTAAGGACGCCCCTCATCACACCTTTTGGATGCCCACATCGACTCTCATCGGGCCTGGTCCGGCCCAGAAGCCTTCTTATCCTTCGAGGCCCGCCTCGGACGGGGTCATGGGGCACGGTCACTCTTCCTCGTCCCACTCCTCCTGCCCAGATAGGCGAGGAAGAAACCGACCAGATGGTAATGTTGCGACGCGTAGCCCCAGATCTGCCACCGTGTGAGCTCCCCTGCCGCGAAGCGTCTCAGAAACGGGTGGGTCACGGCCGGATGGGTCTCGACTTCCTCTCGGAGCTCCCGGGCAAACTCGCTGGGCGTCACGGCAGGGGCCCGAGATGATAGAGCATCCAGTAGACAACGACCCCGGTGATCGACACGTAGAGCCACAACGGAAGCGTCCACCGAGCGATCCGCATGTGTTGAGCAAACTGCCCTCGCCAGGCGCGATAGATCGTCGTCAGCGCAAAGGGAATAATCAGCGTGGCGAGGGTGAGGT
>JACQCL010000090.1 GCA_016201645.1 Candidatus Rokuibacteriota bacterium | reverse complement strand
CTGTTCGAAATCCGCTCCTCCTAGCCCGGGAGGTCGGCGCCTGAGAGGAGTCCGCGGACGAGCTGATCGAGGCTCGACCGGAGGGTTGACGCGGCCGTCTCCGCCGTCGCCGCTGCCAGTTCCAGCGCCGCGCGCTGCTTCGATTCGGGAAGCGACGCCAGCGCGGCCTGGGCTTCTCCCCGCACCGCCGGCCCGAGGAGCTTCGCCACCTCGGTCGCAAATTGCAACACGAGCCTCACCCGCTGCTCCATCTCCTTCTGCGTCTCCAGCTTGAGGCCGAAGAGGCGGGGCAGACGCAGGCTTACTACCACGTGCTCGCCCCTCGTCTCGACGAGATCCTCGACGACGGGCCCCCACTCCAGGTGGAGGCGCTCCACGACGCCGAGGATGGACGGCCTGAGGAGCGGAGTGCTGCCGTGGGCGATGACCTCGCCGACCGCGCTTCGCCACCTGGGCGACAAAGGCGTGCGGACTCCTTCCGGAGGTGGAACGGGAGGCACGCTCAGCACCTCGCCGTTCCGATCCAGGATGAGATGGTCTTCGATGGCTTCTCCCAGGGCCCAGAGGGAGCACATGACGCGCTCGCCGTCCTCCCGCACCACGCGCGGTTCGTCGCGGATGACACCCTGCCAGAGCTGCCGGTAGTACGGGCGTCCTCTGAAGACCACTTTCTCGATGCCGTCCCGCAGCTGCACGTACGTCCCGCTGGAGGGAAAAAGCCTCTCGTGGGGCGCCGGGCTCCAGGAGAGATCGCGACGCATGAACTCCTCCAGCGGGGAGACGGCGGTCGGATCGTAGCGGAACGATTCCAGGAGTGAGGTGAAGAGCTGCTCTGTCGCGTACGGCCCGCGGTACTGGACGCGCGGTGTTCCCTGGTCAATGAGCAAGGAGGCCAGGAAGTTCAGCACCGCGCTCCCGGCCCCTGGAGGGAGCCGCGCGGGCTCGGCCAGCGGCGGGATGAAGGCGATCGCCGCGTAGTTCACTGATTGAAAGAGCGTGATCGGCTCGACGGGGCGAAACGGCTGGTCGGGGTCCAAGCGCCAGAGCCGATCAGAGCGGCCCCAGATCGGGGATTCCGCCGTCCCGGGCTCGATGCCGATCCAGCTTCCGTCGGGAATCCTGACCTTTGCCCGGCGGAGCCTTCCCCCGTCGTCCCACTCGGCGGCCGTCAGGGGGGTGCCGTGGCGGTCCGCTTCGGAAACGAGGAGGGGAGGGCGCCCGGCGGCACCCGCCATGCGGGTGACGACCGTTCCGCATCGGGTGACGGTCGTGTGCAGGTCTCCCATCGGGAGTGATGATACAATGGCCTGACGATGAGGACAGACGACCTCTGCTGGATTCCTGCTAGCGAGCTGGCAGCCCTCATCCGGGCCAAGAAGCTCTCGCCGGTGGAAGTCACCGATGCTGTGCTGGCCCGGATCGACCGGCTGAACCCCAGGCTCAACGCCTTTTGCACCGTCGCCGAGGATGGGGCGCGCCAGGCTGCGAAGATCGCCGAGGCCGCCGTCATGCATGGCGAGCCGCTCGGGCCGCTTCACGGCGTTCCGGTGTCGGTCAAGGACATCGTGTTCACCCGGGGGATCATCACCACGGGCGGCTCGAGGATCTTCGAGGACTTCGTCCCCGAAGAGGAGGCAGTCGCCGTGGAACGGCTCAGGGCTGCCGGGACCGTGATCCTCGGCAAGACCACCACGCCCGAGTTCGGCCACAAGGCGGTGACCGACAGTCCGCTCTTCGGCAGCACCCGGAACCCGTGGCGGCTCGATCGCACACCGGGCGGCTCGAGCGGCGGCGCCGGGGCGGCGGTGGCGGCGGGCCTCGCTCCCCTCGCGCTCGGGACGGACGGCGGCGGGTCGATCCGCATCCCGGCCTCCTTCACCGGCATCTACGGCTTGAAGCCCTCCTTCGGGCGCGTCCCGGAAGGGCGAGGGTTCGCCGGCTGGGAGACCTTCTCCGTCCTCGGTCCCATGGCCCGTACGGTGCGCGACGCCGCGCTCATGCTGGATGTCCTGGCCGGTCCGGACGATCGCGACGCTGATTCGCTTCCCTCCACAGGAGGTCCGTTTCTGGCGGCGTGTGAGGAACCGATCACGGGCTGGAGCGTGGCGTGGACCCCCGATCTGGGGTACGCCCGCGTGGACCCCGAGGTGGCCCGGGTCACCGAAGAGGCCGCGGCCGTCTTCGAGTCGCTGGGCTGCCGCGTGGAAACAGTGGCGACCGGCTGGGAGAATCCCGAAGAGATCTTCGCCGTCATGGTTGGCGCCCGGATGTACGCGGGCTGGGGAGACCGTCTGGCCGAGTGGCGAGACCGGATGGACCCCACATTCGTTCGCGTCTTGGAGCGCGGGGGCGGCCTCACCCTGAGAGAGTATCTTCAGGCAGCTCAGCGACGCCGGGAGTTCTGGTCCGAGGTCCAGGGGTTTCTGGCGCGCTTTGATCTTCTGCTGACCCCGACGGTGGCAGTCCCGCCGTTCGCCGAGGGGGGATTCGGACCGCGCGTGATCGCCGGGGAGAAGGTGACGGCTCTCGGCTGGATGCCGTTCACTTATCCGTTCAACCTCACCGGCCAGCCCGCTGCGACGGTGCCGGCCGGATTCACCGCCGACGGTCTGCCCATCGGGCTTCAAATTATCGGCAAACGCCACGCCGACAGCGCGGTGCTCGCGGCCTCGGCCGCCTTCGAGGCGGCGCGTCCTTGGGCGGGGCGCAAGCCCCCACTCCCCTGATGCTCAAGCGGTTCCTCTACCGCCTCTACGAGCGCCAGCTCCTCTCCGAGGTCTTTCGCCGGCCGCTGCCCCGCCACCTGGGGTTGATCCAGGATGGTCACCGGCGCTACGCGCGCGAGGCCGGGCTGGCGAGCCTGGCCGAGGGATACCGCATCGGAGCAGAGAAGACCGAGGAGCTGCTCGCTTGGTGCGCCGAGCTCGGCATTTCCACCGTGACGCTCTGGTGGCTCTCCACCGAGAACCTCGCGCGCCAGCCCGACGAGATCAACGACGTCCTCCGGGTCATCGAGGAGAAGATGGCCGAGTGGATCCGAGGCGGCTTGGTCCAGCGCCTGGGGATGCGGGTCCGTCCGATCGGGCTGCTGGACCTCTTGCCGGTGGGGGCCCTCAACGCGCTCAGGGCTGCGGAGGGGGCGACGCGTGGGCATGACCGCATGCTCCTCAACGTCGCGGTCGGCTACGGCGGTCGGCAGGAGATCGTGGACGCCGTCAAAGGGCACCTGCGCGACTGTTTTGCTCGCGGGGAGCGGCCCGAGGAAATCCTCGGCGGCCTCACGCCCGACGCCGTGGACAAGTACCTCTACACCTACGATTGTCCCGATCCCGACCTGATCATCCGCACCTCCGGCGAGGTGCGCCTCTCGGGCTTCATGCTCTGGCAGAGCGCGTACAGCGAGTTTTACTTCTGCGACGTCCACTGGCCGGCCTTCCGCAAGATCGACTTCCTCCGTGCCATCCGGAGTTACCAGCACCGACACCGACGCTTCGGCCGGTAGGGGCGCCTCCGCCCTTCCCCGAACGGTCTGGGGGTTAGGCTGGGTCAGCTTCTGCTCCGATGTCGCATCGGAGATGATCTACCCGCTGCTCCCGCTCTTCGTCACGCGCACGCTCGGGGCCCCGATGAAGGCGGTCGGGCTCATCGAGGGGGTGGCGGAGGCGACGTCGAGCGTCCTCCGTCTGGTGGCCGGGTGGCTCTCGGACCGGCTGGGACGGCGCAAGCCCTTGGTGGTGATCGGCTATGCCTTCGGGGCGATCGCCAAGCCGCTCCTGGCCGTGGCCGGGACGTGGGGGCACGTCCTCGGGATCCGCTTCATTGATCGTTTCGGCAAAGGGCTTCGCACGCCGCCGCGCGACGCGCTTCTGGCCGAATCGACACCTCGACCCCTCCGCGGCCGCGCCTTCGGCCTTCACGGCGCCATGGACACCGCGGGCGCGGTGGTGGGCCCGCTCCTGGCGTGGGCTCTCCTGCCGGCGCTTGGCGGTGATTTCAGGTCGCTCTTTCTCCTGGCCTTCATCCCGGCGCTGGTCGGAATCGCTGTCCTTATCCTCGGGGTACCAGAGATCCGGCCGAACGTGGAGCTTCATGGGTCCGTGGCTCGGGCCGGAGACCTCGGTGAGAGATTCTGGCGCTTCATGCCCGTCGTGCTCTGCTTCGGAATCGGAAACTCCTCGGATGCGTTCCTGATCCTACGGGCGCGCCACCTCGGAATCGCCGAGGGACTGATTCCGCTCCTCTACCTCGTCTTCAATGTAGTCTATGCATCGCTTGCGCTGCCCGGGGGGACGCTCTCCGACCGGATCGGCCGGCGACGGGTGATCGTGATCGGGTACGCGGTCTTCGCCCTCGTCTATCTCGGGTTCGCGCAGGCCGGATCGGCGCGGGAGGCATGGCTGCTCTTCGCGCTTTACGGGATCTACTACGCCCTCACCGAGCGGATCCAGCGCGCGTTCGTCGCCGACCTGGTGCCGGAGGCGGCGCGCGGCCGGGCCTTCGGCCTCTACCACGCGTCCGTGGGGTTCCTGGCGCTTCCCGCGAGCCTCTTGGCAGGCTGGCTCTGGGACGCGGTCAGTCCCGCCGCCCCGTTCTGGCTCGGCAGCGCCTCCTCTGTGCTCGCCCTGCTCCTCTTCTTGGTTTTGCGCCCGTAACCGCCGCGGGCTACGGGCTAGCGGGAAGCCTGCTCGGAGCTTTTCTCGGAAGCCTTCTCGACCTTCATCTGCAGATCGTGGTAGTCCCTGAGGGCCTTGTCGTACTTCTGGATCACAGCGTTTCGTCGAGCGTCGAAGCGAATCCGTTCGGTGAGCACGCCGGCGAAGTATGCGACCGTGAGCGCGGCGAGGAGGGCCACGACGCGGAGTGCTCGGCCCAAGCGGCCGTGAGACGGCAGGTCCATAGGTCCCTAGCATAGCAGAGGTTGTTTCGGCAGTGGTATCATCGTTTTGCCATGGGCGCGCTTCAGTGGCTTCAACAACTGTCCCGACGGTTGGGCGGCCCGCGCTACCTCGCGTTGCCACTCCTCCGAGGGCTTGCCGTCATGGCGGCCTTCGTCTGGCTGGTCCTCACCCCTGCGCACTTGCCCGGGTGGAACCAGCTCGCGCTGGCCATGAGCGCGTTTGCCGGCTACAGTCTCCTCCTCTACGTGCTCATCTGGTTCCACCCCCGATCGGTCTTTCGCCTGCACCTCCCCGTCCTGCTGATTGACCTGGCCTTTGCGCTCCTGCTGATCCGTCTGTCGGGCGGCGCTGAGAGCGTACTCTACCTGGCCCTGCTCCTGATTGCTGGGCTCCAGTCCTACTACTACGGGATGCAGCGTGGGGTGACAGTGGCGGTGGGGGCTGCGGTCGCCTATATCTGGGTCATCTGGCCGACGCTCACCCACGAGGAGTGGGCCAACTCCGCGATCCGGGTCGCCGTCCTGATCGGGACGGCCGTGGCTGTCGGCATCCTGGCCGACATCGAGGAGCGTGAGCGGTCCGAGGTGGCAACGCTAAACCGAGAGGTCCAGGCCCGGGAGCAGTTCATTACGAACGTCGTGGAAAGTCTCAAGGACGGCGTCGTCGTCCTGGACCGGGACGGGCGGGTGGTGGCGTGGAATCGCGCGATGGAAAGCCGGTACGATGTGAAGGCGCAAGAGGTGATCGGCAAGCCCTTTCTCCACATCAATCCGAGTTGGAAGCGGGAAGGGGTGGCGGAGCCGATCGAGCGGCTTCTCCGGGGGGAGATCGAGGAGTTCGCGCTCGAGGGGGTGGAGCATGAGAGCCTCAGGAAGGGCCGGGTAGTGTTGAACATGAAGGGCAGCCTCCTCAGGGAAAACCTGGCGCCCTCCGGCGCCGTGCTTCTCATCGAGGACATCACCGACAAGGTGGTGCTCGAGCGTTCCGCCCGCCAGGCCGAAAAGCTGGCGGCGCTCGGGACGCTCTCCGCAGGCCTCGTCCACGAGCTGAACAACCCGATCGGCATCGTCTCCTCCCGGATCGAGCTGATGCTCCAGGAGGCGGAGGAGCGCCAGCTGCCTCTCCAGGTCCGCGAGGACCTCGAGGTGCTCCACCGCCACTCCCAGCGGGTGGCTCGGATCGCGCGGGGGCTCCTCTCCTTCGCCCGCCAGTCGCCGGGGGACCGCCGGTTGTTTGACCTCAATCAGATCGTCGACGAGACCCTGCTCCTGATGGAGAAGCAGGCCAGCAAAGAAGGGATTACCGTGAGGCGCTCGCTGGCGCGAGACCTGCCGCCGATGGAAGGCGACCCCAACGCGCTCCAGCAGGTCGTGTTGAATCTTCTGACGAACGCCAGGGACGCGATGGGCGACGGCGGCGAGATCCGGATCGAGACCGGCACCGTGGCAGGTCGGCCCGGCTGGCTGCGTCTCGTCGTCTCCGACGACGGGCCGGGGATTCCCCTCGAACATTTGCCCAAGATCTTCGATCCCTTCTACACCACGAAGGCGGATGGGACGGGCCTTGGGCTCTCTATCACCTACGGAATCGTGCGAGAGCACCAGGGCACCATTGACGTCCAATCGAAGCCGGGGGAGGGCACCACCTTTGTCCTGGCCTTCCCGGCCCTGGCCTCCGGGGGCCGCGTGTGACCGGCCCGGCGTCTGGTCGCGGGCCTGTTCGAGCGCGGGCTTTGCCCGCGCAAACGGGTTCGGGGGGAGGGATCGGAAGGGGGGCGTAGGCCCCCCTCCGAGGCTATGAAAAAGGGGCGCCTCCTGATCGTGGACGACGAGCCCGACATGCTCGACAATGTGCGCCGCATCCTGGTCAAGGCCGGCTACGAATGCCTGACCGAGTCGGACTCACGAAAGGCGATGGGCCTCCTCGAGTCGGAGCGACCCGACCTGCTCCTCACCGACCTCAGGATGCCCGGCGTGGACGGTCTCGGCCTGCTCCGCCAGGCGCACCAGGTGGACCCGCAGATGCCCGTGATCATCCTGACAGCCTTTGCGACGATCGAGTCGGCGGTGGAGGCGGTAAAAGAGGGCGCCTTCGACTACCTCCCGAAACCGTTCTCCGTGGATCAGCTCAAGCTGGCGGTGGAGCGGGCCCTGGCCCAGCGTCGCCTGGCGGTGGAGAACCTCCGG